>JAPLFS010000020.1 GCA_026390555.1 Pseudomonadota bacterium | reverse complement strand
TGTCCCATTCAAAGACAATTGGGCTACCTCTCTTTTCTGCTAGCTCGCCAAATTTAATTGGTATTGTCCCCGAAAGCCACAATACAGATATTCGCCTCATCGTTACCTATCTTCTCGCAGGTATTCTTCTATAGATTTCGACTTCGGAGCGATAAATACACTATTAAGAGTGTCAACGGCCTGAAGTGCAAATGCAATTTTTACTACAACACCTAATGTTGCTACGCCTTTCGTCTCGAAACGACCAATTGTTGGAACAGAAACTCCACTTTTCTCAGAGAGCTCACGTCTACTAAGTTTCAAGCTTTTCCTGCGCACTCTGGTTCTCGCACCTAACGTTTCGCAAACCTCAGAAAGACTCAATAATGGAGATATTTCTTGATTACTTTTCATATCATATATGATGCTAAATAATTATAATATGCTTTAATTATATCACAAATGATATAAATTGCGAAGTATATTCTTGCGTCCTGCAAGTGCCTACAAACACTCAACTTGTCGCTCGCCGCAGATGCAGAGTGACAAATCGAATATTTATATTTACCATTGGTACGAGGTAGAGGTATCGATAAGCTTTGAGATAGCTGGCGGTGCTCTGAAGTCTGGCAGACCCTCTGCCCTCATAATATCTTTGATTGAGTGCTCAACAGAGAGCCCGGAGACGGCACCTACTCTTAAATAATCGACTCGACACATTCATACCGAAGTCATTCCCTTTCTACCGACTGCTCGCAGAACGCACCAAGGGCTTCACGTACCCTTATAAACTCTCGCGCGAATCCATCGACATCTTTTGCTTCAACAAATCCGGCTAAGAGTTCATTCGAACGCTGAACTTGCGCAAGCACACTATGCACATACGGATTAAAGATCTGAATCTCGGCGTACAACCGAGGATTCTGGGTCAGGATGCGCCCTATCTTCGAGAGTCGAGCTTTATAGACTGGGCTCGCTGTGGTCATACTCTCTGACGGTTCAAAGCCCATCGCGGCCATACAGTGCCCAGCGATGATCGCTTGAAAATGCGTTAGGCCTTGAACGATTGCCATCGTCCTGTCGTGAGAGTCTGGCGTCATCTCTACAAGCCGCAATCCGGCTTCACGTAATACGTCTTCAAACCACCGGGACTTATCACCAACCCGAACATGACATACCACACAGCTTTGTCCCGCCGTCGACGCAAGCGTTGGCGCAAACATCGGATGCAAAGAGGTTCTCTACCTTCTCAGTAACGGTGAAGTTATCTGCTCTTTTTGGTTACTGCTGAGTTATGTCTGCCATTTTGAACATCCAATTGGTTTACGGGATAGTTATGAGGAAATTTGTGATTACTGTCGCCTAACACTCGCCTTTTTCAGACAAATTCATGACTCAACTCGGTAAAAAGACTGAATTTCCCTGAGCGTGGAATGTGGGCATTGGTACGGGGTCACGGCCATTAAGTTAAAAGAGGTGAGCAGCATAGCCGCACTCTAATCAGGCTTAATTTCAGCTTGATGCCTGGGGAACTAAACACCACTTGTGGGCGCTTGAGTCCTTAACTTAATGGCCGTGACCCCGTACCAATGATCACTCGGAACGGAAGCCTTGCCGCTTGCTAACGGGCGCGAGGTTAGCACTGCTGTTTGACGAAAAGGAGCGCGGACGAAAAAGAGATAAACACCTTTTCGTCCGCTTCCCCTTTTCGTCTACCTAACTACAACCTCAGGGACCTGCGAGGTTATAAAATTGGATATATCCGGTGATTGAGTGTTCGCGTAGAGCGTCATATCGCCCTTCGAGCAGACCTGCTCCTCCAAAACACTCGGATCACTCTGTGACACAACACCAACGATCGCTAAGCCGCTATCATCTTCAATGAATAGAGCCCCACCCGAGTCGCCTTGGCAGGGATGACTCTCCCATCCCCGAAAGTCAATACGAATATGATTGTCGGTAACGATGCGGATGACCGCGCGACCTGCAACAACATCTTCGACCGCAGGGCCATTATTCTCTATTTGCCCGTATCCGGCCACAATCGAGATCTGGCCGACTTCCGGAGCCCTCGACCGCAGTATCGGCACCGCGGGAGCTGGCAACTGCGACGACGTATGAACTATCGCTACGTCGTTGAAAAACACACCTTCAGAGCCGAGGAAATATCCAGGATGTGTTACTACTCGTGACGAAGGCACATCTACTCTTGTTCCGTTCGCCACCACTCTTACGAAAGCGGAGTCAGCCGATTGAAAGCAGTGCGCTGCTGTCAGCACCGCCGTGGGCGAGATCACCGTGCCGGTGCAACTTCCGACGAGGCTGCCATCGTCATCATCGATGAGGAACAGCTTTACCACTGAGGAGGTGTCGCCACTGCTCTCCACAAGGCACTGCTCACCATCTGCCACCTTGAGCGACTTGCTGTAACCGATAGCGCTGCAAGCAGCCGCATTTACGCCGGAGGATTCATCGCTTCCGCCCCCACACCCTATGGCAGCTACAAACAATGTGCTGAGCACGATTTTTATTGGTGATAAGGTCGTACGCTCTCTCAAGGGGCCTCCTTTGTTAAGTGATAGCTCTCTAGGTTTATTAAGCCTGGCAGGTTGACAAGCATGACGGTAGCCTTACCGTAAAACCAACCATTGTCAAATCATTTAAGATAAATGGGGCAGGTCAAGTTAACAACTTCTTAGCCCGTTTACCGAGCACCTTCAGCTTCCTGATTATAACCGCAGCCCTCTTTAGGATAGTTTTATAAAATGATTGGTACCAATGATTGAGGCTCAGAAACCTGCTCCATTATCCCTGTGCGGTCCTTTGTATAGATAGCCTTACCGAGTATTCGGTACTTAAGTCACACTTTTCCGTCACTTAGCCATAATACTTGTATGACACCAGTACCTCAATCAACCACGGTACGCTCTCGTTTGCCTCGGAAGTTTGTTGCCATTGGCCGGCGCTTGGTTGTCGCAACGTTGGTAGTCTCCCTATTTTTCATTCTTACACAGGAGCTTCAGATCTTTCCCGGACTTGTACAGTCACTAATCCTTCAAGGTAAGAATCATCCACCAAGAGGAATTGATGTCCTTACTATCACCTCGCAAGACGGTACCAATGTTGTGGTATGGCATATGAAGTCCCCGGAAGCTGGCAAACGGGTCGCGGTACTTTTCCACGGTAATGCAGACAATGTTGCTTCGTTTGTACCGTTGCAGCGTTGGTTAGCTTCGGCTGGAATCGGGAGTTACTCGGTGGAATACCGTGGTTATAGCGGGAGGGGCTCCGGATGGCCATCGGAAAGAGGTCTCTATGAGGACGGAGAGGCGGCGTTTGAGCTCGCGCGTCGGGAGGAGGGTATAGATGCTAAGGATATGATAGTGCTTGGAAGCTCCATAGGTACTGGCATCGCTTCCCATGTCGCCGCTACGTTTAATCCTAAGGCGCTTATACTTCTTTCCCCCTATACCAGCCTCACTGATATTGTGCGAGAGATGCCATTCTTTGGATACCTTTCGCCTTTCCTCTGGTATGAATTTCCCTCCCTTAAGAATATCGCCAAGCTTAAGGATACCTGCGTTATTGCTGCGCATGGTCATCGTGATACGGTCATTCCGTTTCAACACTCGCTTCGTCTCAGAGATGCATATAGGGGCGCATCCTCATTCCAGCTTTTAGAATCTGAGCAGGCCGGCCACTACGGTATTCTCGGATACACAGACATTCAGATTTTAACGGCTTTATCGGATTGTTTTTCCAGATAGGCTCCACCTAGGCTCTTCCTCTTTAAATATTTGGTATGGGGTCACGGCCATTAAGTTAAGAGAGCTGAGCAGCATAGCCGCACTCTAATCAGGCTTAATTTCAGCTTGATGGCGGGGGAACTAAACACCACTTGTGGGCGCTTGAGTCCTTAACTTGATGGCCGTGACCTGGTAGCAATGATCACTCCCGACAACATGGTTAACAGCGACTCGGGTTGCTTAGCCTACACCTGTGACGCACGTCGGCTCCTATCAGGAGCGCTTTTTTGACTTACTAAGGCACGTTACAGGTGAAGGGCGCCGGCTCTACAGGCGTCTCGACTCCGTCCGCATCTCTTAGATAAACAACGTAGTCAAAATATACATCAAATCCAGGGCTACCATCGCAATATTGGGCTCCTGAAAGAGTCAGTCGCTTATTAGTCGGTGCAGTGGTAAATTCCTGACTGACGGTTATGCAATTAAAATAGGAAGGCAAGTAAGGTGCACATGTCGTTGATCCTTCGCTCCGGCCGTACACTGGATTTAAGTCATACACAAGGCTCACTGGAAACTTTGGCGACCCTTGATAGGTGACGGTGATATCTTCTCTATTGCCGTTGACTTCCACAACCGGGGAAAACTGAACCGCGGTGATAAAAAAAGGTGGACTGCTTGATTCGCAATTTCCACCAGATTTCAGGGAGGAGAGAAGAGCCTTGACGGTCTTGTTCAACGAAAAGACAACGGTGCTTCCTAAAAAGCTGCGGCTAGCTTTCAGCAAAAATTGCTGCTTATTCAGGCATGCTTGCTTTTTCGTTAACGTGGATTTACTGCAACACGAGGCTACAAGCCTATCTTTGAGACCCAAGATGATGTTCTCTTCCGAGGCGTCCGCGTCGGTGCATGCTGTTACGTTAGAGAGACATGAATCGGCCGCAGAAGCAAGGCACCCTATTAGCGTCTTCTGAGTGGATGCATCGCATTGCTGCGCTTGCGCCGATTGGGTGGTGGAAGCGATGAGGAATGCAAATAGCAGGACGCCTCGAGTTGCTTTATTCATACAGGGCTCCAACGATAATTTTCTCTATTACCGAAATAGTCGGCAAAAAGACCTTATCCCATTAGCTCTTTTGAAGAAACATTCGAAATAGCGAGATGAGAGCGATCCTAACTAACGCGAACAGCATATATTTATAGATAATAAGATCAGCTACATGGCGAAGTTTGATGTTGGGCATTGGTACCAATGATTGAGGCTCAGAAACCTGCTCCATTATCCATGTGCTGTCCTTTGTATAGATAGCCTTACCGAGTATTCGGTACTTAAGTCACACTTTTCCGTCACTTAGCCATAATACTTGAATGACACCAGTAACTGAGGCGCTCGGCATAGTGGACTAAGTCATGAGAGAAAGTTCCCTCCATTACAAAGTCCGAGAGCATCTCTCCCAGCTTTCATCCACTGAGAAGCAGAGCGTCTCTCGAGATGAGCTGCTCAACGGGGATCGACTCAAGGCTGCCAGGCATCTTGAGCTTAAGGACTATGAGCTTGGGTGTGCGTTTCGGCGCGAAGCTCCGCACAGCCATGAGGCTTCAGTTGATCTATCGCTCGGCAGCCTGCCATTAGCTCCTGTTGACGTTCCTGCGTGGCGGCATGTGATCGCTACCCGGGAGAATTGCTTCCATAGCCTCGTGGCGCTCATAGAGCCTGCCCTGCGCGAGGGAGATCTCTTTCCTGCTGTTAATAAGCTCCTGCCAAGAAACAGCTACCTCCCTGCGGATGACCGCATCAGGAGATCTATCAGCAATCTTGTCAGGAATCTGGACGAGGTGCCGAACAGGGAGCTGCGCGGGCTGCTGGTCGAGCGAGAGATCAGGCAGCAGAGCAACCGAAGTCTTATCAGCGCCCTTGTCCCCGAGCTTAAGCAGGAGATCCTGCAGAGGCTCTCGTCTCTTCAGTCACAACTTAAACTGCGCACCCTCGACCTTCCCTTAGGAGATATCGAGAAGCGGCTTGATGCGGTGCACCTGGAGGTCTTTGACCCGCTTCTGAGCAAGTCGCACTCCGATATCGCTTTCTGCTCGTGCTTTTCGCACTCTATCTTTGTAAGTGATGACCTGTGCCCCGACGATTACAAGCCGATCCTGCGGCATGAGCTGCTACACGCTGCATCAGGCTTGGCTCCAACAATCGCACAGTTAGTCGGCGCGGAACGGGGCGCCGATCCCCTCACCGCCGCCATCAACGAAAGTTTCTCGTGGGAACGGTACGGGCTTTCCGCTTACGACGGCAAGCTCGACAGCCACACATGGCTAAACGAGGGAGTCACTGAATTCCTCAACCAGGTGATCGCACAAAAACCCAATCACACGGAGGTCAGCATCAACGGCTGGAGCAGAATGGCGGGAGTAATTGCGAAGATCGCCGAGCGGGTTGATATCTCTCCCCTTCTTAACACCTATTTCTCGGATGCCCCGCTAAAGGATCCCAGCCTCATCACCAACAAGAAGGTGCTTGAGGCAAGCCTTGGGCGGGTGTACGGCCCCTCAATTTTAGAGGAGCTGGATAGCGCTTGGGTCTCTCATCGCGGGCAGGATGCCGTGTGCGACGTCTATGACGAACGCTTCAGCCGCCTCAGCTGGCGCGAGCGCGTCGGATCGTTCTTTGGCTCTGTGGCGAGCGTATTGTCGGCTCGGGATAGCGCGGCAGCGCAGTAATCTGTGTGTCAGGTGTTGAGAATCATTTGTACGGGGTTACTTTTGGTCCACGATGCGGCGAAGCGCTGGGAACGCCACTCTCCAGAGTGGCTAGGTATAAATGCTCAGGTGGGCGATTCCTAAGGGTAGGAAGGTCAATTCACTTTCCGCAAGTAACTGATCTGCGTTAGCGACATTGTAATAAAGGCCCTGAGGGGTCCTCAGGTCGCCGAAAGTTGTAGAAAAGTTGTTTCTAGCCCCCCAGATTACCGTTGTTAACCTACCAGAAGGACACTAGGGGACAAGCTAAGTAGTGGAACAGAAGTGACCCCCTACCAATGCTTGTCTATACGCAGCTTAAACTCCTTGACGTTAAAGCGTCAGAACGTCTATAATATTGGAATGGCACGAGAAGCAACAAAACGAGCTACTGTATATATCGAAGATGATCTACATAAAGCCCTAAGACTCAAGGCTCTGGAAGTTGAACGTACTGTGTCTCAACTTATTAATGAAGCAATCCGCGGTAGCTTAGGTGAGGACGCGGAAGACCTTGAGGCTTTTAAGGAGCGTGCAAGAGAAAAGAGTATCCCTTTTGAAGATGCAGTTAAAAAACTCAAAGCTCGTGGCAGAATATAAAATTACCATCAAGCCTTCGGCTATCAAAGAGCTGGAGGACATTCCCAAAAAAATTGCTCAGCTAATAGTCAAGAGAGTTTGGCAACTTGCCCTAAATCCAAGACCTATAGGCAGTCAAAAACTTTCGGGGCAAGATCGATATAGAATCCGCCAAGGGGACTATCGCGTGGTATATGGAATTAATGATTTAATACGAACAGTCGATGTTGTGAAAATTGGGCGCCGTAGAGAAGTCTACCTGTAGGCGTAAAGGGTAGGAAGGTCAATTCACTTTCCCCAAGCAACTGATCTGTGGTAGCGACATTGTAATAAAGGCCCTAAGGGGTCCTCAGGTCGCAGAAAGTTGTAGAAAAGTTGTTTCTAGTCCCCCAAATTACCGTTTTTAGCCTACCAGAAGGACACTAGGGAACAAGCTAAGTAGTGGACCAGAAGTGACCCCCTACCAATGCTTTGTTGCCAATGCTTTGTTTAACCGGCAGTGACGTTGATTGTGAGCCAATTACAATTGCAAACATCCCTACAACTGAGACAAGCAAAAGAACAATCGAATTAATCAACAGAGTCAGTCCGTAAACCTTCGTCATCCCATACCTTACGCATAAGGTTGGGCTGAGCGGCGTGCGCGTCGACGTTAGTGCTTGGTACTTTATCTCTCACGCGGCCGCTCCAGCGAGGTGTTAGGCAGCGATAGCGGAGGAAGCCTTCGCAGCAGCATGGCAAGAACGATTGCGCCTGAAACGATCGCAGGGACGATTGGTACTAAACCCCCTCGTCCCATAGCCATTGACATAAGTATTGCACTCATGGCACCCAACACGAATGTTAAGATAGCAACTTGACGTTTGTGTGTTGGAGCGAGCAATACGCAGGTTATCATGACAAGGGCCGCAGCCAAAGCCTCAATAAACGCACTCAGCGCGATAAAGGCGGTTTCATCAGTTTGTGTGCACAAGCGGAATTCAACATAGTCAAAACAAATATTCAAACGTCCATAGAGCGCGATGCCGATGAAGGATGCTACAGACAATGACGCTATGAAGACCCATCGCAACACCTGAGACAAAGGCCAAGCGTTAAAAAAACTCAGAACTCCATAGAGCGCGATGCCGGTTAAGAATGCTACATAAAACGCGTATAATATAAATATCATCATGTTTGCAGGCCACCAGAAGAATAAGTGTGCTTTAGAGGTGTTATGGAAGATTCGGGATTCTTAGTCGCCTATCAGCGCCCTGTAATGTATAGGAAGGTCAATTCACTTTTCGCAAGCAACTGATCTGTGGTAGCGACATTGTAATAAAGGCCCTAAGGGGTCCTCAGGTCGCCGAAAGTAGTAGAAAAGTTGTTTCTAGTCTACCAGATTAACGTTTTTAGCCTACCAGAAGAACACTAGGGGACAAGCTAAGTAGTGGAACAGAAGTGACCCCGTATCAATGCTTATACGGTAAATGTAGAGATTATGTTTATTTCGTAATAACGTGATACACGGTGTATCACTACGGCGCTTGCAACCACTGAGCGCGACGCACAAGGCATCATCGTTATGAATGAATCTCCGCACAGAGGGAGCAAAGACCCCCTTGAGGGAAAAACGCTTCAAATGATCCTGACTGAGCTGTACGAGCATTTTGGATGGGATGGGCTCGCTCGGCAGCTTCCGATCAATTCGTTCATCGATAATCCCTCAATCAAGTCGAGCCTTAGCTTTCTTCGACGGACTCCTTGGGCACGGGAAAGAATAGAGAAGATCTATCGTAGCTTTCTGCAAGGGAAGGTGCAGCAGGCGGGTGACGACAGTGAGTCGTAATCCGTTTAGGTAAATCATTGGTACGGGGTTGCGGCCATTAAGTTAAGGGATAACTATCCGAGATTGAGATCAACAAGCCATATAATCAAAGGTAATCGTTACCTTGGTTTCAACCTTACTGACATTTCTCTCCCCCCCCGGCCCCCCATAACGCGCAAAGAGAGCTGTAGCTCTGACTCCGAAATAACGATGCCCCTGAGGTGTTTCGTTCCTAAATGCCTTCAAATCTTCGCACCTTTATATTAAAACTCATGTTTGCTACCGTTCGAAAAGTAAAGTATTTAAGTAGAGATGCTCGCTGGGAAGACCTATCCCTCCGCCCATTTTTATCGTGTAGGAGCTAATTCGTATGGCTGGTCAATCAAAAGATCTTATTATCCTCGGTTCTGGTCCAGGTGGTTATGTAGCAGCGGTTCGTGCCGCTCAACTCGGCCGTACCGTCTCAATCATAGAGCGCGAGGCGCTCGGTGGCGTGTGCCTTAACTGGGGCTGTATCCCTTCAAAGGCGCTACTGCGCTCGGCGCAGCTCTACAACGATATTAAGCATGCCGGTGATTTCGGTTTTGAAACCGGTAAAGTCACAATTGATTTCCCCCGTATCATCGAGCGCTCGCGCGAAATTGCCAACAAACTCTCCGGCGGCGTGAATTACTTAATGCGCAAGGGTAAGATTGAGGTGATCTCAGGTAACGGCACCCTTGAGAAGGGAAATAAGCTTGTTGTTACAGACTCAGCCCGTAAATCGACCACCTATGACTTTAAGGATATAATTATCGCTACTGGTGCCCGTCCCCGCCCCTTTCCGGGAGTTGATGTTGATGGCGATGTAATCCACACATCACGCACGATCCTTGAGAATAAGCGCCTACCTCAAAAGATGCTTATCATCGGAGCCGGCGCGATCGGGATCGAGTTTGCATACTTCTTTAGCACCCTGGGAACTCAGGTAACGGTCGTGGAGATGGCTGACCAGATTCTGCCAGTTGAGGACACCGAGGTTTCTCAGACCCTTGAGAAGATCTTTGTAAAGAACGGTATGATTATTCATACCGCTACCGGAGTTCAGGATCTAAAGAGAACTGGCAAGGCCGTTAGCGCCACCCTCAAGAGCAAAACCGGTGAGGTACAATGGAGCGGAGATACCTGCCTAGTTGCTATCGGCATTCTGCCAAATACTGAGAACATCGGACTCGATAAGGTCGGTATCGTTACAGAGCGCGGCTTTATTAAAGTTGATGGTCTGCTGCGCACTAATGTGCCCAATCACTACTCCATCGGAGACGTTGCTGGGGGTGTGGCTCTTGCCCACAAGGCGAGCCACGAGGGTATCATCGCGGCAGAGGTTATTGCGGGTAAATCTAAGCACCCTATGAAGTATGACAATATCCCGGGCTGTACCTACTGTCAGCCACAGGTCGCCTCAGTTGGTCTCACCGAGCGCGCCTGCAAAGAGAAGGGTATTAAGTACCGCGTTGGAAAGATGCCCTTTCAGGCGGTCGGAAAAGCTATCGCTATCGGAGAGCAGGACGGCTTCGTTAAGGTGCTGATCGATGATCAGGTGGGCGAGGTGCTAGGCGTTCATATCATCCACGCTGAAGCAACGGAGCTAATCTCTGAAGCTGCCATAATTCGCTCGCACGAGGGGATCGCTGCCAGTGTAGTTGATACCATTCATCCCCATCCAACCTTATCGGAGGCGGTTATGGAGGCTATGGCTATCGCCCTTGGAAGACCAATTAACTTCTAACTGCAGTGAGCAACACTGATACGGACCAAAGCAAGCTCCCACTTGAAGTCTATGACCTCGGCGTCATCGATTATTTAAAGGCGCTGGAGCTGCAGCGTAACTACCATCAGAAATTAATCGATGGCACACAGGGAGATCTGCTGCTGATATGCTCTCACAATCCGGTCTTTACCTGCGGAACCTCAACGGCTGCTGAGCATATCTACCTCCCTGAGGCGGAGTTTATTGCGCAGGGTTCGCCACTAGTTAAGGTCGAGCGTGGTGGTAGCGTTACATATCACGGGCCGGAGCAAGCTATATTTTATCCGATCATAAATCTCCATAACCACAAGACCGATGTCGGGTGGTATATGCGTGCGCTTGAAGAGGTTATCATCCGGACACTCAAGGAATACGATATTATCGGGATACGGGTTACTGGAAAAACCGGTGTATGGATCGATCAGAACACTAAGATCGCCTTTAGCGGTGTGCGGATCTCTCGTTGGTGCACCCTGCACGGCTTCGCAATGAACGTCCTGCCCTGCGCCGAGCGCTTCAGCGCTATAAACCCGTGCGGACTTGGAGATATTAAGGTTGTGTCGATGGCGGAGCTAAGCTCAAGAACGCTTAGCTGCGCCACCGTTACACAACAGCTACTCATTCATTTTATTGATGTATTTGGCTACGGTAACTGGTCACCGTAGTTTAATGTCGCGATTCAAGCTACTTAGATTACGGCGGAGTTTCATAGGTTATTCGATTGGTCGTCCCCTGATCGGGGACGACAGATTTTGTGCCCAGTTAATGTTTTCCCCCGCGATTTGCTCCGCAAATCGGCCCCTTAGGGGCTCTTGAGTGTCATTAACCGTTTGCGAATATTTCTGGAATATGCAGACTAGTTACTGGCTACGAAAACTAATTCAATCATTGCCTGGTGGCGATCAACCCAGTTTGGTGTTATAGCCCGTGCATATTATTTGAGTCCTCCGTTTCAAACAGCCACTTAAACGGCTTAGCGGTACAGGTACATAATGCAGCGAACCAGTAAGTCAGCTATCAGCACAGCAACCCGATCTGCGTCCCTCACACAGGGAGAGCCGTTTGAGTTCAACAAGAGCACTGCGTTGTGGGTCTACAAAACCATCCTGCTCGCTCGCATAATTGATGATAAAACCATCACCCTCTATAAGCAAAATAAGTGTCACTTTCAGATCAGTTGCGCCGGACATGAGGGTATTCAGGTAGCTGCTGCACACGTCTTTAGAGCCAAAAAGGACTGGTTCTATCCCTACTACCGCGATATGGCGCTGATGGTGGGCCTCGGCATGACGGCAGAGCAGCTAATGCTAAATGCAATGAATAAAGTTGCGGATCCGAACTCGCACGGTCGCATGATGCCGATGCACTACGGCGATATCGAGCTGCGCGTTCCACCTCAGAGCTCTCCAACCGGAAGCCAATTTTTACAAGCCGTTGGTTGCGCCCTCGGCGCAAAGATGAAGCACTTAGATGAAGTGGTGTATGTCTCCGCCGGAGAGGGCACGTGCGCACAGGGCGATTTCCATGAGGCGCTTAACTGGTCGGCTCGTGAGAAGCTTCCTATCATCTTTGTTATTGAGAACAATAACTACGCAATCTCAGTTCCGATCTCCGAGCAGTTGGCTGGCGATAGCGTCGCAACTATGTTTGCAGGCTATGAGAATCTAGCTACCTGTCAGGTTAACGGCTCCGATGTAGAGGCCTCAATAGCAGCGCTCAAGGCAGCACATGCGCGCGCACTAGACGGTGCTGGCCCGACCCTGATTGAGGCGCACGTACCACGCTTACAAAGCCACTCGATCTCGGATAACCACTTAAAATATAGAACTGCTGAGGATCTCGCAAAGGAGCAACTACGCTGCCCGTTGCGATTAATGAGTGCCCTACTTATAGATAGAAAATTTGCAACTCAGGCAGAGATAGAGAAGTTCCACGGCGAGCTTAAGAATCTAGTTGATCAGGCAGCCGAATCCGCTGAAAAAACAGCAGACCCAGATCCTAAAGATGCTGAAAAATACACCCTCTCAAACCCAACCCCGTGGCAGGGCGTCGAAGAACACCCGGCAACTGGAGATGATGTCTTTATCGTTGATGCCCTAAATCATGCCCTTGATGAGGAGCTCGCGCGCAACCCGGACATGTGTGTATTCGGGGAAGATGTCGCGCATAATAAGGGTGGGGTCTTTACAGTTACTGCGGGTCTAACCGCAAAGTACGGAGTTACTCGGGTCTTTAACAGCCAGTTAGCAGAGAGCTCTATCGTTGGTGCCGCGATCGGCCTCGCTATCCGCGGTCTAAAACCCGTAGTTGAGATCCAGTTCGGTGATTACGTCTGGACCGGCGCAAATCAGATCCGCAATGAGCTCGCTATGATGCACTACCGCTCCGCTGGTGACTTCGGCTGCCCAGTCGTTATCCGCATCCCAGTTGGTGGTTATATCGGAGGTGGTGCCTACCACTCACAGAATATCGAGGCTACCTTCGCGCACTTTCCCGGGCTGCTAGTTATCTATCCCTCCAATGCAACCGATGCCAAGGGGCTTTTAAAAGCCGCCATCCGTGCCAACGATCCGGTCTTATTCCTAGAGCACAAGGGGCTCTATAGACAGGTATACGCCAAGGGCCCGGAGGGCGATGCCGACAACCTTATTCCGATCGGAAAAGCGAAGACCGTGCGTGAAGGAACCGATGCTACCGTCGTTACGTGGGGAGCGCTCGTTCATAAAAGCTGCCTAGCTGCGCACGAATTAGAATCAAAGGGCTATTCGGTAGAGGTCATAGATCTGCGTTCAATCGTGCCCCTCGATATCGAACATGTATTCCAAAGTGTGCGCAAAACTGGGCGCGTATTAGTAGCACATGAGGATGTTGTGTTCGGTGGTTTCGGTGGAGAGATCGTAGCCCAGATCGCCGAGGCCTGTTTCTCTGAGCTTGACGCCCCGATCAAACGGCTCGGCATGAAGAACGTCGCTGCTGTACCGCACGCCCCTATACTGGAGCAGGCGATCCTGCCTCAGACCGAAGATATACGTCGAGCACTTGAAGAGCTGCTATCGTTCTAACCTGCGGAGTACTTAGTGGCGAAACTTTATTTCAGATATGGGCCGGTTGGTAGTGCAAAGACACTGAACCTACTGGCGGTTGCGCACTCCTACGATCAACAGAAAAAGTCGGTCCTCGTTATAAAGCCAGCACTCGATACCCGCTTCGGCCATGATACCGTTAAATCACGCGCGGGACTTGAGCGTACTGCAGATATCCTGGTTACACCGGAAACGATCCTTGATCGCACGAGATTTATAGGAATAAATTGTGTGCTTGTAGATGAGGCGCAGTTTCTTAGCGCCGCGCTCGTTAATCAGCTCCGTGAGATTTCGTGCGAACTCGATATCCCGATCATCTGTTACGGACTCCGTACCGATTTTAGAACCGAGCTCTTTGAAGGGGCTAAACGACTGCTTGAACTCGCCGATGAGATCTCAGAGGTCAAAACGACCTGCTTCTTTTGCGATAGCCGCGCCCTGTTTAACCTTAAGCTTAGCAACGGCAAGCCCACCCGTGATGGGCCAGCTATCGACCTGGGAGCCGAGGAGAAGTACCTGCCTGTCTGCGCCCGCTGTTATTCCGGTAAATTTGCAACCGCACCCCACAAACTATAATACTGTTCTATATTATAGTATTAAAAAGCTGCTATCGGACACCTTCAACCCTCATCTAACCTGTGCAAGTGCCCCTTTATCTAAATCAGGTATAGGTCTATAACCACTGTTGAATTTCGGTTTGCCAAGGAGCTTCTAGAGATGAAGATTGAGATGTTAATGCCACAGATGGGTGAGTCGATTGCAGAGGCTACCATCTCCAAGTGGCGCAAGAAGCCAGGCGATACCGTTGAGAAGGATGAGATTATCCTCGAGATCTCAACCGATAAGGTTGATTCAGAAATTCCGGCCCCCGCCGCAGGAACTTTATCCGAGCTGCTCTTTAATGAGGGCGACGTTGTTCCGGTAAAAACTAAGATAGCAATTATAGACACAGTTGGTGGCGCTGCGGCACCAACAACAAATGGCTCCAGTAATGTCGCCAAGGCTCAAGCAGCTTCAACGTTACCTCCAAAGCAAACCTCTACACCAGCGGCAGAGGAGAGCGAGCGTTTCTACTCTCCACTCGTTAAGGGACTGGCTGAGAAGCACAGTGTTTCACTGACAGAGCTCGCCTCCATAACAGGTTCAGGTAATGGTGGGCGTCTTAACAAAGAAGATCTGCTCGACTACGTTTCAAATCGCTCAAACAAAGCTGCCCCAGTTGCTACTAAGCCAGTTGCTACTAAATCAGCAACTCCAGAGCTACCTAGCGCCGAGTGGGGCGCCGATGGCACGCGCGTGGTTATGATGGATGGAATGCGACAAGCGATCGCTGATCATATGGTGCGCTCAAAGCATACCAGTCCGCACGTCTACTCGATTCAAGAGGTTGATGTTACAAACATTGCCAACTGGCGCGCTAAAAATAAGAGCGCTTTTGAAAAAAGCGAGGGCTTTAACCTAAGCTTTACCCCGTTCTTCCTAGAAGCCACAGCACGGGCCCTGGAGGCCTTCCCGTACGTGAATTGCTCCCTAGATGGCAAGAAGATAATCCTCAAAAAGCATGTCAACCTTGGCTGCGCCGTGGCGCTCGGTAATACGGGCCTAATCGTGCCGGTTATTAAGCGCGCCGAAGAGAAGAACCTAGTTGGTCTCGCTCGTTCGCTAAATGATCTGGCGCTGCGTGCACGTAGCAAAAAACTCGTGCCGGATGATGTAGCTGGTGGAACATTCACGGTCACAAATCCTGGAGTGTTCGGCACCATCATCGGAACTCCGATTATTAATCAACCGCAGGTTGCGATACTCTGTCTTGGGGCTATTAAGAAACGCCCCGTTGTGATCGACGATATGATCGCTATTAGACAGATCTGCTACCTCACCCTTTCCTACGATCACCGTGTAGTCGATGGCTCTCTCGGTGGACAGTTCCTAGCCTTTATCAGGGACTACCTTGAGAACTGGGACATGAAGCGTACTCTTTAACTTAATAGATGCGCGTTATAGGCGGCACAGCAAAGGGGCGGGCTCTCAAGGCGGTTCCTGGAGATTCAACTAGGCCTATCCTTGACCGGGTAAAGGTGCCCCTTTTTGATATCCTGCGCCCGACCCTCGCTGGAATCTCAGTACTAGATCTATTTGGAGGAACGGGGAGTGTGGGCATCGAGGCGCTCAGTCAGGGGGCCGCTCATTGTGTCTTCTTAGACACAAACGTGCGCGCGATCGCCACAATCAAGCACAACCTAGAGGTAACACAGCTCGCAGCACAGGCCGAGGTACGCCATACGGATGCCTTTATCTATCTAAAAAATTCAAGCAAAAGCTTTGACCTGATCTACGTCGCTCCTCCGCAGTACGAGGGAATTTGGATAGAGATTATGCGCTCACTCGCCGAGCGTCCTCACCTGCTCAAGGCTCGTGGGAGTATCATCGTTCAGATCGATCCGAAGGAATATGAGCCGCTCGAACTAGCCTGCCTTCAGGAGACTCAACAACGCAAGTATGGCAGCACTATTCTGATTTTCTACGCTATGAAACCCTAAAGATCATATCGTTTACGATGTCACCTTTTTTGAGGTACAGCGCAAGTTTTTGCAGTAATGCCGGTTTCATAAAGGCTAGCTCCTGAGCCCAAACCGAATGTTTTACCTCTACGATCAGCACACGCCGAGAGATGCATTCAGGCTTTGAGATGTCGGCGAACCGTTCCCCTACTATCTCACGCCAATGCAGGATAAATTCGTAGCGCTCAATTTTTTTATCGAGCCCCTTATAAGCAAGAGCCTTTGACAGTATGCCCTTTATAAGCGTTAGGTCTGTATTGACTCCGGGACGTCGCCGACGCACAAAAGGCTTCTTATACTCAGTAGTTTGCACAGTTCCAGTATTAGAAGCCCCTGCATTGGGAACTTCTGAACGGTCAGCACCTAGAGCACCCTGCGTCGCCTTATTCGAAGCTTGATTATTACTAAAATTACCGGCCCTCTGCATGTGCTGGCTCCTTTTTTTCAAATAATACTACCATCTCATCGGGACGTGCCATGCCAAGCTCGCTCCTTGCAGCTTTCTCAACCGCGCGCGGATCGCTCTGCAGCCCATTAACCTGCCTCTTAAGCGCGTAGATCCCATCTTCAAGTTGCGCATTAACACGCTGTTGCTGCTCAAGCCCCTTTGAAAGCGGGGTTAGCCGGATAAATCCATCATCAGAGAGAAACGAGAGGGCCGCAGCAATAAGTGCACAGGCAAGCAGGATCTTTGGTGTTGTCATTCGCATCCCAGGAGAATAGCGAATCATTCGATCCGCCACCAGCGTTCTTTGCTACGAAGGCCCCATTTACTTCCCCTAAACAAGGGGGGTAAGCTCGCCTGAGAGTGCGCCAGTTATGGGCTCACCCAACCCTATTTTCTTAGTGTTTTCAGGAGATAAGAGCATGAAATCCAGCGCTATCGCATCCATTACAGCTTATGAGTGTCTAGACTCTCGTGGTTTTCCTACTGTAGCCGCTACCGTCACTCTACAAAACGGAGCGCAGGGGTCCGCAATGGTTCCCTCGGGAGCCTCGACCGGAGAGTACGAGGCGCTTGAGCTACGAGATGGTGATGAAGCTCGCTACCTTGGCAAGGGTGTCCTAAGGGCCGTTGAGAACATCAAGGAGAAGATAGCTCCAGTTGTTGCCGGACACGACGTGCTTGAGCTCGCAAGTCTCGATCGCAAACTTATAGATCTCGACGGCACTGAGATGAAAAGTCGCCTCGGAGCAAATGCGATCCTGGGGGTCAGCCTTGCGGCGGCCCATGCCGGGGCAAATTTCCTCGGAATTCCGCTCTTTCGTTATATCGGAGGCGCAAACGCTCGGCGTCTTCCCCTACCACTTGTGAATGTTATTAACGGCGGAGCGCACGCTGCGAACCTTCTTGATTTTCAAGAGTTTATGATAGTGCCTCACATGTCCTCGACCTTCTTTGAGAATATCAGGTGCGCTTCAGAGGTTTTTCACGCACTTAAAAAGAACCTAAAAAAGAAGGGGCTCTCAACCGGTATCGGCGATGAGGGCGGCTTTGCTCCCGACCTAGCCGGACCAACGGAGGCGCTTGAGGCGCTGATCGAATCAATTACCGATGCCGGCTATGAGCCCGGTGTTGACGTGTCGATCGCACTCGATGTCGCAGCCAGTGAGTTCTACGACGATACTAAGAAACGCTACATATTTAAGAAGAGCACCAAGGAGGAGTACTCCTCGGCAGACCTGGTGGAGCTATACGCAGGCTGGACCAAGAAGTACCCACTGATCAGCATTGAGGACGGCCTTGATGAAAATGATTGGGATGGTTGGCGTCTAATGACCGAGAAACTAGGCGCAACTGTACAGCTAGTTGGTGACGATCTCTTCGTTACAAACGTTAAGCGCTTAGCTGATGGTATCAACCAGGGTATCGGCAATGCCATACTGATTAAGCTTAATCAGATCGGAACCGTTACAGAGACCCTTGAGGCTATAAATCTCGCTCACCAGAACGGCTATCGTTCAGTTATGTCGCATCGTTCAGGCGAGACCGAGGACACCTCAATAGCTGACCTAGCTGTTGCAACGGGCGCAGGGCAGATAAAAACCGGCTCAGTTTGTCGTAGTGAGCGCACAGCGAAGTATAACCGACTACTGTGGATCGAGACCTTCCTAGAGGGTTCCTCAATCTGTGAGAATCCGTTCGCGTGATAGGCTGGCTGCTCTCATTATTAGCGGCGGCGACCATAGTTGCTGCCTGGTGGACCCCAGGCTCGGTCGAATGTGCCGCCTTAGGCTGGAGCTCTGTAGCTCTTTTTGTAGCGTCGCTGCAGGCCCCTAATAGACGAATCATGCGCGCCTTCGTAGCTGGGGCGATTACCTATGCCGGTGGTTTCTACTGGCTCTACGGTACAATTAAGGATTTCGGTGGATTTCCGACCGTTGCGGCAATCGCTATATTTGCCCTCTTTGTGTTTGGAAGTGCTGTACAGTTTATTATCTGGGGCTTTGTTTGGCAGCGCCTGCCGCATTTTATTATCCGCCTAGGACTGCGCAGCGCTGTTGCATGGCTGATAGCGCATCATTTTTGGATTAAGATCTTTCCCTGGGATTTTGGACATACCCAGATCGCCTTTCTTCCCCTGGCACAGATCGCCGATATCACTGGGGTAACCGGCATTACTTTTTTGATGATGTGGCTGGTTGAAGCCTTGGTAGCCCGAAGATCAGTCGGAGCGCTCCCCCGTATAACTGCCTGCGCTACATTTATAGCTGCTATTATGTACGGCGTGTATGCCCAAGACGTTATCGAAAGGCTAGCGGGAACTCCACTTAAAACGTTCCTTATTCAGGGCAACGTCTCACTGCACAAAAAGCATAATATGCAGTACTTCACCGTTAATCGCGAGCAGTACCTAAAAATAAGCGCGCGCGTTGCAGAGAAGGACTCACTTATAATCTGGCCAGAATCGACTATCACTGAATTTATTCCTGCTAACCTAGAGAACGCGTACTCTAGCGCAGTACTACCGTTTCTAAATAATGGCTCGGCGTTTCTAATAGGGGGGCTTACCTATCGATCGAAAGCGGAGTACTTCAATAGCTCTATCCTGATTCGCCCCGATGGAACCCTCGATACCCCTTATAACAAGATGATCCTTATGCCGTTCGGAGAGTACACTCCGCTTAGCTCCCTATTGCCCTGGTTGCAGGATATAAACTCAACGGCGGGCCAGTTCACACCAGGAAGTAATCCCTCTGTGCTCTCATTTACGCTCTCAAACGGCTCTCAGATAAAGTTATCGCCGCTCATCTGCTACGAAGATATATTACCCTCAATTGCCCGTGATGCAACCGTGCTGGGAGCTCAACTTCTTATCAATCAAACCAACGACGCCTGGTTCGGAGACTCCGTTGCTCCGTATCAACACCATATGATCGCGGCCTTTCGTGCCATAGAGAACAGGCGGTTTCTTTTGCGCTCAACTAATACCGGAGTGACCGCGGTGGTCGATCCACTTGGGAGAACTTTGGCCTCACTCCTGCCCTTTACCGAGGGTGTTTTACCTATGGAGATACAGTTACTTTCCTATAGTACTATTTTCACCACTTACCCTATCTACCTAGTTTGGTGGGGGTTGGCGGTTCTGTTTGTACTGTTAGCTCTGCGGCCCCAGAAGCGCTCGCAACAAATTCACTTGTGAAGAAAGCCTCCCCTGCCGATAAGTATCTGTGAAGGGAATAGATAGCTTTGCTCTGCCGAAGAGTCTTACCGTTGTATCGAGCCTCGCTAGATCCTATCTGCCTTGTATTTTTTGCTTTCGATATGGGGGTTTTATGAATTATTGCTCGCTCCTTAGGGGGCTATCTCGCGCAGCTACTCTTTCCACCATTGGAACTATCCTACTAACGGTCGGTTGCTCAATGCCGCAATCAGGTCCCGATAAAACCATCGGAGCCACTATTCTCGGCGCCGGCTGGGGCGCTGGTGCCGGTGCCATTATCGGCAATCAGGTTGATGCTAGTGGTGGTGGTGTTGCAGTTGGTGCCGGAGTAGGCGCAGCGGCAGGGCTCCTTATGGGTGCCGGCTGGGATCTATCAGAAAGCGCTCAACTTGATCAGAATCGACAACTGGCGTCACTGCGAGTTCAGAGCACGACGAACCAGATAGAACTTGAGAAGATTCAGGCGCGCCTCGATAGCACAACTGAAACCGACCCAGTTGGCGGTGTCTATCAGGTCTTCTTTGATGAGGATCAAACGAACTTAAGACTTGGGGCTTTCTCAGGTCTTGAGCAGGTGGCTGAGGCTATAAAGGCGAGCTCTATGGTAACGGCCGTTAACGTAGCCGGTCATACGGATGACACAGGTAACGCAGAATATAACGAACGGCTAGCCCAGACACGCGCCTCAGAGGTTGGTAGCTATCTTGCCTCACGGGGTATCTCGTTAAGTCAGCTCAAAATTAACGGCTACTCAGCAAGTCGCCCAATTGCAACTAATAAGACCTCCGGGGGGCGTCAACTTAACCGTCGGGTTGAGGTATATATTTCTCGGTAGCGCTACACTCATGAGAGCGTTACCATAACAATTAATCTAAATATCTTTCTTTTGTAGTAAAGGTTTACACATGAGCGCTGCCTTTATCGTCGATGCTGTCCGTACACCACGCGCGCGCAGAAAGGGGAAATTTACAACGGTTCATCCCGTTGACCTATTAACATACCCCTTAAATGCGCTCTGCAACCGGACACAGCTCGCGCCGGAGCTAATGGAGGACCTGCTCGTTGGCTGTGTAACGCAGGCTCAGGAGCAGGCCTGGTGCGTAGGAAGGGCCGCAGTTCTCGCTGCCGGTTGGCCGATCTCTGTTCCTGCAACAACTATCAATAGATTGTGCGGATCTGGTCTACAGGCCCTTAATTTTGCGGCTCAAGGCGTTCTGGCTGGACAATACGATCTAGTAGTCGCTGCTGGACTTGAGCACATGACACGTGTTCCGATGTTTAGCGATGGTGGCGGAGAGACAAGTCCCCTCTTGCTTAAGCACCATGCAGACCTTGTTCAGCAGGGCGAATCTGCCGAGATCCTAGCTGAACGTTTCAAGATCTCGCGGGTTGATGCAGATACCTTTGCGCTACGCTCACAAACTAATGCCAAGCTCGCACTCGAACAGGGTAAGTTCTCTAAGAGCATGATAGCAGTGCCCTACAGAGATGATCAGGGCGTTGAACAGGTATTAAGCAGAGATGATAATCCCCGTCCTGAAACGACGCTTGAGGGGTTGGCAACTCTTAAGACGGTTTTCAAACCGGATGGAATTATTACCGCCGGCAACGCCTCTGCTATTGTCGACGGCGCGGCTGCGATCTTGGTTGCAAGCGAAGCAGCGCTCTCTCAGCACTCACTTAAAGCGCGAGCTCGTATCGTGGCTCAAATATCAATAGGATCTCCACCGCGCATTATGTTAACTGGCCCAATTGAAGCCTCTCGTCAGGCGCTAAAAAGAGCCGGACTATCGGTACAACAGATCGATCTCTGGGAGATAAACGAAGCTTTTGCTCCTGTACCGATTATGACGATGCGTGAGCTAGGGATAGATCCTGAGCGGGTCAACGTAAATGGCGGAGGGATCTCACTTGGCCACCCCCTCGGCGCAACGGGTGCCATGCTAATAGGCATGGCGATTGATGAGTTAGAGCGGCGTCACGAGCGCTATGCCATGGTGACGATGTGCATCGGGCTAGGCATGGGAATTGCGACTATCCTGGAGCGAGTATAGCCAAGTATTCTGCCACATCCCCTTACCCTCCGTAGAGATCTAGTCGATAGCTAATTAAGGGAGATGTGAGAAGCTCCCCCAGAGTAAAGTTAGTGTGCTCAGGCACATAAAGATGTTTGCGCTTATTAATAAGTAGATTCAGATGGTTAGGCTATCCAACTCGGATGGACCTCTTATAACCATTCGATTATACTAGATACATCTGCGCTTAATACGCCCTTTTGGTTGTTACCCCGACCCCAGTTGGGCGCATAACCTAGATAGGCCGATAAGTTACATATCGATACACGATGCTGCGTACGCTTGAAATTCTGCTACTTCAATTTATCGGGTGGTTCTATACGCTCCCGCAGATCATGGGCCTAGCAACCCTTGGGGTAGCGACTATAGGCTGCATCTTTGCGCAGTTCTTCATCACCGGAAATACAACGCTCGGCAAGACCTTCTTACCAGGCGCCCTTGGACTCTGTTTCTTCGTGGCTGAGGTCTTTCACTTTTCATCACAAGAGAAGGCCCAGGCAAAGATCTCAGCCGTTCTCTCGCTCCTACAGGAGCCGCATGAATCGATAGCTCCAGTTCCCTTACTTGAGCCCCTTCTATCTATCCTAATCGCCCCCGCAGAGAATCGCTTTATATTTGAGGAGAGCCTCTTCATTGTCTTCTTCGGCTATCTATTCCTGGTAGCGCGCTATAGTTGGGGCGAATACAAGAAGACCGGCATTATCCTCGGAGATATCTCCCTCTCCTCGCTAGTCAAAGAGACTGCAAAACGCCCTAAAAGATCGATGACTAATGAGCTTGGCTCCGGTGACCTCGCCAATACTGAGCAGATCGCTAAGTGGACAAAGCCCAGCGGGAAACCTGGAGATACAATTCTCTACGTCAATGAGTTGCGCGGCAGTGATGGGGTCTCATTTAATCAGGCCAAACTAATTATCGCACGAGAGGAACGCAACCGTCACATCCTTATCGTAGCTAAAACCGGCGGAGGAAAAACAACCAAGTTCATCAAACCGATCCTGTACAACGATTGCATGGATCCGCAGCGCTCGACGATAGTCATAGATGCAAAGCCTGAGATGTGGCAATCGCTCGCTGCGATGACGAGAAAGTACAATCCTAGTAAGCAGATCTTGCTCTTTAATCCATTAGACACGAAACGCTCTCTAAGCTGGAATATCCTAGCTAAAATTGAGGACGATACGGACTGCAAACTAATTGCGCAGACCGTTATATCGGCAACAGATCTACCGCAGGCAAAATCAGACAGTCCATTCTTTCGTAACAACGCCCTGGCGATCCTTAACTCCATCATGGTTGGCCTGCTGCACGATCCGAAGGAGAACCTCTCGATGCCGAGGATCCATCAGATCGTTCAATCCGGTATAAAGCCGCTCTGCGACTGGCTAGAGGCGCATCCTGAAGCGATTAGAAATACCCGCGCCTTTGTTGAGCTAGCTCGCTCCGGCTCTCAGAACGCCGATACGATCATGTCCGAACTTAGTATGCGTCTAAGCGCCTGGGATCTCCCCGCTATCCGCGCAACAACCTCGGTTAACGAGCTCGATATTGATGACCTGATTCAGAAGCCTACCCTCTTTATCGTTGAGCTACGCGAGTCTGAGGTTGAGATGTTGCGCCCCATGGCGAACGTAATTGTAGTAGAGCTGCTGCGCTTCCTCACAAAACGTGCGGAGCGCTGCCCAGGTGTAACGCTACCAAGGCCGGTTGGATTAGTAATCGACGAGTTCGCAAGTGCCCTAGGTCGTCTTCCTGATATTCACGTCAAGCTCAATACCCTCCGTTCTCGTAACGTAAGTATTGTAGCGGCTATTCAATCTACCGCGCAGATCAAAGCTAACTATAGCGATGATGCAGACTCGGTGCTGGCGGGCTTTAATACCAAGATCTTTATGCCGGCCCTTGATCAAGCGGACTCCGAATGGGCCTCTAAGGAGAGCGGTCAGATGACGATCCGCTTTCAGACCCAGTCGACCGGAGCGAATAGAAAGATGATCGAGGTCTTCGCAAGTAAAAACGATAGTACTCAGGAGCAGGTTCAGCAGAGAGCGGTGCTAACACCCGATGAGGTCGGTCGACCAGCTGATAATATCTGCTCTATCTTTATGCCCAATACCCCGGTATTTCAGGGACACCTAATACCGTTCTACAAGATTCCTGAGCTCCTTAAGCCCCTCACTGAATTTGATAAGGGCGATTATGAGCTTAAGCTCCGCACTGAGGAGATCACGTACGAGGAGAAGCCACTTGAGATTGCACAATCAACCACTGGCGCGGCACCCGCATCAGGGGGATTACCCGCAGGTATCTCAGATACTAAGGGCTGGAGCGATACACAGATCGTGGACAAGCTTACTGAGGTTAAAAAGTCGCTTGAGTGGGATAATACAACCGGTAGCGCACGCAAGTGGTGGGAAGCCTTTGAGAGCGAGAACAAAACCCGCACACCGTTGGTGCTGCGTTTGGCTGAGGAGCTTCAGACCCGCAAAGCTACAATCACAGAATTCTTTTTAGCCTACGTCTACAGCAATACCGATAATATTCAGGCAAATCTAAGCTACCTCGACTACAGCCGCCTTAAGAAGGATGAGGAGAAGAAAAAGAAAGAGGCTGCAGGCAAAGCCGTAGCAAGTAACGACGATGGCAAGGGGGGCGAACCTTGGTAGCTGGCTTACGCTAAGCCGCAGGCGCGTGCCACACCCCGCTCAATACTGCGCGAGGTTGGAGAGACGTAGGAACGCCATCGACCGATTAAACGACCATCACGATCGATCAGAAACTTTTCAAAATTCCAGAGCACCTCACCCCTTAGATCGGTTGGGCCCCGTTCAGTCAGGAATGAGAAAACCGACTGCTTCTCCCCTCCTTTGACCGCTGCCTTAGAGAAGAGTGGAAAGGTTACACCGTGGCGTATCCGGCAAAACTCCTGAATCTCACCATCTGATTTGGGCTCCTGACCCATAAAATCGTTGCTAGGAAATCCTAGGATAGTAAAACCGTGCTCCTTGTACCTTTGATAAAGCCCCTCCAGATCGTCGTACTGCTTGGCGAAACCGCACTGAGAGGCCGTATTAACGATCATAACGACCTGGCCAGCGTAGCATGAGAAGTCCGAGGGCTCCCTTGAGCTAGTCGCAGCCTCCTGCGGATAAAGCCTAGCATCAGAGCTCTTGGGCCTAGCTGTTATTCCACCATATAGATAGTTTAATAAGCGCATATTGTCCTCATTTTAGGGGTTCCTCTACCCCCATACTTATTGACGATATCCCTAACGGGAGGTCTCCGCACTATCTACTGACTTCTTACGCTCTGGACTAACTCCAATCAGCATAGTTATGGTCTTCTGTTTTAGCGTGGGATCTATAAAAAACTTAGTGACATCATCAATTAAGTTACCAAATCCAGGTATATGCGCCCAGAAGGTATTGTATGCCCGCAGCAGACGATCTCGGTGCCGCACCCCACGACTCTCAAGGTAGCTACAGCTACGCGCCTCTGTAAACTCTGAGGAGCTCTGCCCCTCTTTATTTAACTTGATAAGGTTAAATAGCTCACGCGCAGATGCGCAGACCTCCTGTCCGAATAGTCGCAAGGTCAGCTCCTCAAGCATCGCTGTCGGAACGCCGCGCGCCCTAGCGACAGATACCAGGTCCTGACCAACGTTAAGCTGAAATGAAAGCCCGATCTGGTACATCATCTCATCCATCCAGTTAAGATCCTCTGGAATACGTGGATTAATATAACCAGCCGCAGGTGTAGCAAGCACATCGAGTAAGGCAATACCTAGCTGCTCTGCAGAGAATGACTCGGTAAGGTTGTGAATCTCGGTCGCAACCTCCTTGGATGAATACCCCTCAAGATGCAAGAGGGTCTCGTTAATAAGATCAAGGTCAACCTTCATCTCTTTAATACAACGACGCAACGTTGCATCGGGATAAAGCAGGTCAAATACCTGCTCAATCGTGCGTTGATCCAGTTTATTATCCCGCAACCTCTGTTGCAGGAGGTCGATATCAACCGAATCAAAGCACTCTAAAAGACGGGGAACAATCTCAGGGTCTATACCCTCAAGGTGTAGGATGCTCTCGGCAAAAAGCTCGGGCGTTAATGCTATACGCGCAGCGCCAAACTTTAAGTGTTGCCGCAATCGTGGAAAATCGCGATCAAATGCCCGCTCTAACGCCAACAAATTAGGAAGCGCGGACCCTTTCCAGTGTTGTCGCAACTTCTCCATATCCTGCGGAGTATCCCTGCGCATTGCGCGCAAGGTGATGTGAAAGGCATGCGCCTCGGGGGCCAAGACAATCGCCAGCGTGTCTATCAAAAGATCCTCCTCTTCAGGATCAGGGAAGCGCTCCAACAGATGTGCGCCAAGATCCACAAGGTGAGTTTTTTCAAAGCTCTCGCGAATAACACTTATATGGCTAGGTGGGATATCCCTAACACTCTGTAACGTTAGGGGATCATCATAGCTTGCACTAACAACCTCAGCGAGCTCTACGCCGTTTAGTAACAACTCAACCTCAGAAAGCACCTCTGTGCTTAAACACTCACTGAGCGCTATGCGCAGCGGCACCTGTGGATCTGTCAACTCATAGAAAGCACGCTCAATGCGATTGAGCTCCTCGTAGGAGTGCTTGCGTAGCACCTCTAAAATGGGTCGATCTAGCTCTCCAAGGTCGGCATCACGATCCATTAACTGCGCGCAATCAATGGCCACCTGTTCATCCTGCTCAGAGGTTATAAAGTCAGGCTCCCATACACCAGGTGTTGGCTCTGCGCCTCGGTAACGCGCCAATAGGTCCAAATTAAGGGGCCAACGTCCCTGTCCATCCAGGTATCTAACAAGCAGTTCCTGCAGCTCCTTAGCGGCTACCTTAAGCTTTATAGCCGTTAGTCTTTGTTCAATAGCCTCTCGCACCTCTAAGCCAAAGAGAGACCGAAACGCCTGCTGCACGCTCATACACTCCCTGGGAGAGAGGAATTCAACATGTTTTAGCATCTGGGTAAGATCGAAGGAGGCCGCTATGTGCTCGTTCATTACGAAAGCGCGTCGTCGCGCGTCGAAAAGACCTAGTGATGAGAAAAGCGAGGGATCGATCTCGTAGCCAAATTGATCCTGCAACGCATCGTTTGTGCGCATAAATCGATCGAAAGAGAGGGCATTTAATCGCTCTGCGATTAACTCATAAGAATTAAGTAGTCGGTGACGGATTGAATTTCGATTACGCCACATGCGCTGCTTTTTAAAGCGTCGCAGGAAGGGCCCAATGCCCTGCGTATGATCCCGGTCAACAGAGTCCTTTGGATCACTTAGTAGATCCTCTAGTCCGTCGGTCATAGTCTTTGGAAATAAGATCTTGTGCAGCTCCTGGGCCTCTCCATCTGGGCTCCACCCTGAAAATAGATTGCCCATCCTGTCTAAATCGATCGCCTGAAAAACTTTTTGCACCTGAACTTCAAGGCCAATCTCAGATTCGTGCGCATCTTGATCCCCACTATCGAGATAGAACCTTTTAATAAGCGCCAATTCAGTCGTATCGCGTCCTAGCAGTAAATATTTGATGGATTTAAGCTGGTCTCTACTCTTAAAAGCTGCCAATTTTCTTGTATCATTGACCTCTGCCTTTCCGATCGTGCGACGCCCCGCACTCTGAACTTCCGTTGTTGCAGCTGGATTGATAATAAGAAATAACTGTCGAGCGAGATCTTTATATGGAATAAGGAGAAACTCCTCACGCAGCGCGCGGATCTGCCTCTCGGTGCAGGCCAGTAGCAGAGTTGTAATGCGAGCGGCCTTATCTGGATCGTCTCCGTGGTATAAATTCCAAATTATCTTAGCCATTCCTTCTATATCTAAGCCATTAATGATCCGCCCTATACGCTCGGATGCTTCATGCCCGACCCGCTTGATTATCTGATGATAGATCTCTGGTCGCTCTCCACGATCGCGAATAGCGGTATAGTAGTGCTCAGTAAAGAAATCGTTGGTCTTGTCTAAGATCTCCTTTGACTCTTTAGCCCCCCTTTCAGCCAGCACCACATTAACTGCGCTTAGGTACACATCTATGTCGGTCTCGCGCACCTTTTGAGCTAGATTATATAATTGATGCGCCAAGGCTTCTGCAGTCTCCTGCTGCTCCTTGCTGCGAACATCGCGCGCAACCTTAGCTAGTCGGGGTTCAGGACTAGGAGGGGCCAGGGGCTCGTGTGCAATCTCAGCAAGCAACCCCTCTCCACCCTCTATCGAGAGGGGTCGATAGAACTGGTCAAAAATTTCGCCCTGATAATAGTAGTGAGAGAGATCCTGCGCTTGCTCACCCTGCTCAGAGGTTGGGTCAATAGCGGAAGTAACCTCCGCTGGAAGCAGCTGAGAAGCTAGTATACGCTTCTTAAAGACGATCTTCTTGCCTCCTCCCCGTCCGGAGTCCTTCATCTATAACGCTCCTGTGAAACAGCGCCTTACACGTACTCCATCTCTAACCAAGCACGTTCGCGCTTGTCTCGGTCCGGATCATCAATGATCTCTTGAAGTACTAGTCGGCCAAGTCGGGCATAAATTACCTCAATTGAGGCGCTTTTTCCGTCCATAAAGAGCGGATCAAGGAAATCTGGGTGAAAGCGCAGCATATGCTCCATAACTGCTCGATCATGTTCAGATTTTGCGATTATGGCCCAAACGTTCTTACCGATCCATGCGAAATCTGCGGCCTTCCAATCCAACATTTGTTGCACGTAATGCCCTATAGAAAGTAGCTCCTCAGGTGCTGGCGGACGCTCAAACTGATAGGTCCCCTCAGTACAACGCATACGCTCTGCAATCCACACCAGGTTATTAACAAGCTGCGGCATACAGTGCTTGGCAAGAACGCGCCGCTCTAGGGTCGAATCTATGTAGGCCATCTTCATCGGATGAACACGTCGCAGAAAGGCATCATCGAGCTTTCTATTGAAGTTTTTAGTAAAGATAATAAGAAGGTTATCAACGTTACAATCTATCGGCGGTCGCGACTCTAACCAGATTCGCGCGTCCTGAATCGGACCAAGAAAGAATGTATCGATATGACCCTCGACCTTATCAAGCTCGTCGATTAACAGAATAACCGGCTGACTCTGTGATTTAAGGAACGCTCGTGAAAGAATTCCTAAGTTCATGAGTTTATCTTTTGCCGCCGCCTCTTGCCCTGCCATTGAGGATGCAATAGCAAGTGCAGAAGGCACCTCGATCAGATGTGCTGTATTCATGCCCTGATAACAGCTAAGACACATAAAATCCGCCCCTGTAATCTTGGCAAGGCACTTGGCGAGGAAGCTCTTACCGCAACCCGATGGCCCCTCAAGCAACATGGCGCGTGTTCTATCAGAGGGAGTGGTAAGCAGGAGCGACATCTGTGTGGCTGTAAAACGGGCGCACTGATAACCGACCTCTGCCAGTCGTCTAGCCATCTCCTCAGGATCTTTAAACTTAGTCAGTCCTACTTTTTCCGGTCGATACGCCTTGCCTCGACGCTTGGCATCTGGATCGTCGATGATGCCCTCAAGCAGCCATCGTCCTAGACGCGCATAGATCTGTTCGATCGTTGCGTTGCGATTATCAGGGATAAGGGGATCGGCAAACATCGGGTGGTCACGCATCATCTGCTCAAATACGATGCGATCGTGCTCCGATTTCGAGAGCATGTAGAAAAGGTTCTTGCCTATAAAGGCATAGTCGATCAGATCCCAGGTCAGAAGATGCCCCATGTAGTGTGCCGCCTTAAGCAGCTCCTCAGGCGCAGGTGGGCGCTCGAATGGATAACTTCCATCCGACGCACGCATCAGATCTGCAACACGAATAAGGTTATCTGCGATCTTAGGTGAGCAGTGCGGCGCAAGAACCTTTCTCTCAAGCGACGAGTCCATGAACTTCATCCGTAGTGGGTGCACACGTCGAAGTAGCGCCTCACTGATAGTACGCTCAAAGTTCTTTGTGAAGATAATAATCAGATTATTAAGGTTTGCATCAATTGGGGGTCGCGATTCAAGCCATACACGCGCATCCTGAATAGGTCCGAGGAAGAAGGTATCGATACCAACCTCGACCTTATCTATTTCATCGATTAGCAGGATAACCGGCTTAGTCTGAGAGGCAAGAAACGCCTTAGAGATAACTCCAAGGTTCATCAACTCTTCAGTATTAGTTATTGCCTTACCAGCCATGGCATTTACCATGCCGAGCGTAGATGGGATCTCAAGCAGATGTTGCAAGTTCATGCCCTTAAAGCATGAAAGACACATCAACTCAGCACCGGTAATTTTCGCCAGTGACTTAGCCATAAAGCTCTTACCGCAACCAGAGGGGCCCTCAAGCAGTATGCACTTTACGCTGTTGACGTTTGTATTGAGCATCAGTGAGATCTGAACCGCATAGAACGGCAGACTGTGGTATCCAACATCGGCTAGTTTTAGCTCTAGCTCCTCAGGCGTACCGACACTCTGAAAGCCGATATGATCCGGCTTGTACTCGGAATGAAAGTTTGGATTAACGACACCAAGCTCGCTACCATCGGTCTTTGGCCCAGCATTCTCTGCATTCTTTCCAAGGCGAAAGTTAAAGCTCTTAGCAGCAGTTGTTGCCTCTTCGTTGTTGTTATGATCGTTGTCATTCATCGTCATAGCTACGGAAACCTCAAAAGAACATGCGCAACCCAAATCCCCCTCATCTCGGACATTCTAATTAGTTATGGCGAATTGAACGGTGCATGTAACATTTAGTTTTCTTCTGTATCTTTAGGTCCTCTTTGGCAGCTGTAAAATACGCTACGAGTAACTATAACTAGCTAATATTACTATACTTATAATTTACACCTACGAATATTGCGTAATTTTAAGCCACCCTTTTTTTAAGGTGCCGTATAAAAATGCCCCAATTTCTCATGCTTTCAGAGGTATAGCCGTTAGACCTTGTAAGGGAGCGCTGCCAGGAAGGCAATTTGCAACCCGCTATAAAAGTGCAAGGACAAGATGTCTGTAGTTATCGCATCCAACCTAATTTCATTACGTCTACAAACCCAGATTAAGCGCACGGTACGCGAGCTCGGTTCGGTATACGAACGGCTGGGCTCGGGACTTAGAATTAACTCTGCTGTAGATGAGCCGGCTGGCCTGGCGTTGTCGAATAAACTGAGATCACAAAGCAAGTTGCTCGCCGTCTCTGTCAGAAACGCTAACGATGGGCTCTCATATGTAGCAACGGCTGATTCAGGCCTGGCAGAGATAACTAGCCTACTTGAGCGCATGTCGGAGCTTGCAAATCAGGGCGCAAACTCGATCTATACGTTAACACAACACTCCGCCCTGCAATCTGAATTTGAGGCTCTCGGCTCTGAAGTGGAGCGCGTGGCAGTGGTGTCCCAATTCAATGGATTTAATACGCTCAACGGAAGTGTCGATAAAACTGTTCAAGTAGGATTCACTGGCGATAGCTCCTCTACCATACTTATCTCATCCGTGATTGCGACCCTAGCAGATCTCAGCATCGGCTCCGCTGGTGCGCTGACATATTCCCTGACAGGTACCAGCATCAACGATGCGGTATCAGCCTCCCAGTTGGCCGTAGTTGCTCTAAGCTCAGCTATTGATCAGATTTCGCTCAAGCGCGGTGTTGTAGGGGCTGCAAGCGCAAGGCTACGATCGGCTATAAACCTGCTGACCGTTATGCGTGAAAACACCTTGGCAGCAGAGAGTCAGATTCGCGATACAGATATCGCCGAAGATATTGCAAAGCTAACCCGACTTAATGTGCTTCGGCAGTCTCAGATAGCCCTTCTGGCACAGGCGAATCAATACTCTACACAGGTCCTTAAGTTACTTGAAAACTCATAGCAATCTGGCTACTGACAGGCCTGTGGTCATGCCTCATCTTAATCCACAATAAATTCAAGTATCTATATGGTCAGATCAGGATAGAACCTTTATTTGATTAACCTCCCCCTTGAGTTTACCATGCTGCCTGTCGTTTAGAATAAGCTCAAACACCATGCTGTTTAAAGATATAGCCAAGATCTGCTCTTTACCACGAATTCTATTTGGAATTGCAGCCCTTGCTCTGCTTATCATATCGCTACCATCACTAGCGCAACAAACTCCGCAACCTGATGCTACTCCTCAGATCTCAGAACAGGACCGTGCCGGCCAACGTTTAGAGAGCCAGCTGCTTACCCGCGAAGCTACTTTACGACAGGCAGAGGATGATCTTCTAAAACAACTGAGCGCATCTCTTACATCTGGCGATCCAGCACAGAATTCAAAACCACCTGCCGCAGCTCCATTAGTTGGCGAGGTGTTTATAGCTGAAACCGTTGAGGTCAAGACCAATACAGCCTCCGCCTCTGTCTCACTTGAGGAGCGTCTTATTATTGGAACTGACAAAATTGGGGACCCAAAAGAAGCTGCCCCGAGTACAGTCAACATCCCTGTAAATAATGTTCAGGGGATAGATATTCCCCCCTCAATACAGCTCGAGTGCGCGAAATGTAGTCCACCAACAGTTCAAAAAACCTCTACTACATCTCACATTACTCAGCCCAAACAGAGAACTGCAAAAAAGGGTACTGCCAAACAGGGTACTGCCAAACAGGGTACTGCCAAGCAGAGCCCGACCAAACAGGGCGCGCGCACTCAGCCGCAGGTCGTTAAGCATTCTCCACCCATCACAAAACGCAAAAACGTCTCAGATGTGCTTGGTCATAGCGCCTCGGAGGACTTCACCTACAGTGGTAATGCCCCATCATGCTGTGAGGGAATAGATCATCCATATAGACCAACATCAGAACATGCTCGGGTTACAACCGCCAAAGTTCCGCTACGTGTCGGGCCAGGTCGCTCAGAAAGCATGCTCTTTATGATGCCGCGCGACTCAATCGTATCGATTGAGATGCGAAACGGTGAATGGTACAGAGTCATTACATCAACCGGAGTTAGGGGCTGGATTGCCGCTCAATCGTTGATCTTTGATTACCAGGTTCCCGCAAGCAGCAGCGTACGGGTGGGGGCTTTTAAGAGCGCCTACGAACCGACCGGCATAAAATTCTAGGCTCACTCGGCTCTTGCTGTTTAGGCAAGGACGGAGTCCGGTGATCGCTTGCAAACCAAATAGCTCGCCGTGTCTCAAGATCGCTTACCACAATGCGGTAGGTATGTCGTTTTTTTATCGAGATCTCGTCTATTTCGATTACTCTAGGTGCGCGCTTTCCAGCCTTCTTAAGCTGCTCCTTCATGTAATGCTTATCTAGCTCCTTAACTGTGTGCCAATCGAACATATGCTCCTTGGCGACATCCTGGATAGTTTGTACCCGACATTTTGCGCCGATCATGTAGCCAAATCGCTGAGTACAAAAAGGGGAGTCGAGCAGCCATTCAAGACCTTAGCGCCTCACTGCGCTACACTTGCAGCAATTAACCCGGCGCAACTCCACCTCAAGGTAAACTCTACAGTCTCCACAGGAGAGGTCACGGATCCTTCGGAAGCGGCGATCGTACTAGCCACTCTAAACCGTACCACAAGTCCCACATGCTGTTTTTTGAGCGTCAGTTAAGCCGGATGGCCAGCGCTTCTGGTCTCCAAACACTCCCTTCACCTCACGGCCGGGAGTAAAGCCAGGGAATCGGTAGGCGTCATAAAGGGTCTGCTTGCGCGGTGTTTTGCTCATCCCTACATCATCGCTACAAACTCTGGCGTGTCAACTAACCACTAACCGTCTGAAAAAAGGCAATTAGCACAAAATAGGTGCTATTACCCACTCGATTACGCGATGAGCCTAAAGAATTATTGCTTGTAGGGGGAGAGCAGTTACGAAAAAAAAGATAGGCCATCTCACTAGTGTCCCGCTTAGGTTTTCTATACCTGCCTTAATCTACTGAAACCATTACTTAATCGTTGGCTTCGCCGCGAGATCGATTTCAACTGAAACCCGGAAAATGACATCCTTCTTCCTATTGACACTAGGGAAGAGGGAACATCATGCACATTGGGAAAATGGTCTTCGCGCAGTTGATTGAATTTGTGCCAGTGCGCGAATTCAGGAAGTGCGTAAAACGCTATCAAGGGGAACGCCGCGTTAGGAAATTCAGCTGTTGGGATCAATTTCTCTGCATGGCTTTCGCGCAACTTACATTTCGCGAGAGCTTGCGCGATATCGAAGCGTGTCTTCGCACAAAAAGAAAGAAGCTCTATCACTTCGGCATTCGAGGACGTGTTGCTCGAAGCACACTTGCTCGCGCTAACGACCGACGTGATTGGAGGATCTATCAGGACTTTGCACTCGTGCTGATTCGAGAAGCGCGCACGCTATATTCACAAGACCCGTTCTCGGTCACACTTGAGAACGCCACCTATGCACTCGATTCTACCACCATCGACCTTTGCTTAGCCGTCTTCCCGTGGGCGACATTCCGCGCTACTAAGGTAGCAGTGAAACTTCACACCGTCTTGGACCTACGAGGCAATATCCCCTCGGTAATCGTGATTTCATGCGGAAATCTGCACGATGTAAACATCCTCGACCAGCTCCATTTCGAGGCGGGAGCTATCTACATTATGGACCGTGGCTACCTCGACTTCGCGCGCCTTTATCGCATCACAAAATCCTCTGCTTTCTTTGTAACGCGCTCGAAATCAAATACTCAATTTCGGCGCTTGCGCTCTCATAAAACGGATCGCTCAACGGGTGTGATCGCTGACCAGGCCGTGCGTCTCTCCGGTGTAACAACACAAGATGATTACCCGGACAATATTCGCCGCATCGTGTATCGGGATCTCACAACTGACAAGCGGCTCGTGTTCCTTACCAATAATTTTCTCCTGTCTGCAAAGACAATCGCTGACCTCTACAAAGCCAGATGGCAAATTGAATTGTTCTTCAAGTGGATCAAGCAGCACTTACGAATCAAGGCATTCTTTGGTACTTCAGAGAACGCTGTCCGTGCTCAGATCTGGATTGCTGTATCAGTTTACGTCCTGGTCGCTATTGTGAAAAAAAAGTTGGGCCTCGATCAGAGTCTCTATGCCATGCTACAGATCTTGAGTGTCTCGACCTTTGAGAAAACCCCCATTTTATCGATGTTTTCTGACCTAGATGACACGAACAACGGTGGCGATACGGATAACCAGTTGAATTTATTCTAGAGTAAGCGGGACACTAGTGAGGCCATCTTAATCTTTCTATTTCGAGAATGACTCAAAATACGAATCTAATTCGTCTGAAATTTCATTGATAAATGTGTCTATTGTCGATTTGTAATTTAAATCTCCTAAAATATCTCCGATGGTTGCGCTTGTGGCCAAGAGTTGATTTTTATCTTCGGCGTGATACGTAATGCGTAATCTACATCCAGATGTTTCGGAAAATGGCAGTTCTGAGAGATTTTCGATTTTAAGTTGATCGACGCAGTTTAAATTTGTTAGTAACTCCATGCGTTCGATATTTTTAGTAGTGGGAAATTGAACTGCAGGACGCAGGATGGAATTAAAGTTTGGATCTCTATCCAATAAGTGCTCCCTTATTAATTCAAATAAGCTCGTCTGTTTGAGTGATGCTATTCTCGCCGGAGTACTGCCACTCAGGCGAGTGCAGCATTCAAGTACTACGAATTCAGGTCCTGAGGGACCATTTCGTATAACACCTTCAATACCGATTGGGCCGGATACATCATATTTTATTGCTAAATTACCAAGGGCTTGGTGAATTTTAGGATCCCCCGGAAACAAACCTGTCACTTTGACTTTAGCATCAGGGTGCACCAGTTTAGTATTTGTCTTCTGGCGATAACATACAGGAAGTGGCCAAATATTTTGCCCGAGTCGTATCACCGCATAGGAGGCTTCGAAGCCACTTAGATATTCTACTGCGAGCAACGGCCAAAGACCCTGTTTATTCATCATTTGTATCTTATTTTCCAGTTCTGCTTTTGAACGAACAAGATGCTGTCCACAACCTCCAGTAAGAAATGTAGCTTTTAATACTATAGGAAAATTATCGATAAGCTCTATATCCGAGATTGATTGAATTACTGAGTGCTTTGGAATGTTAAATCCTTCACTTTTTAACACTTCGTAGGTAAGTGCTTTATTATTAAAAATACTCGCTCCTTTAGAACTCGGACCGATATATTTAATGGGGAATTTGATACTTAATCGTTGCGCCGATTCACAAGCACTGGCAATCGCTTCAATGCCGTTTAGAATGCTGGAGCGTCCAAAAGCTACCATTGCAGTTGGTTCCGATTCATTCGTTATCAAGCGTGCTATTTCCTCAGCGAGCAGTTGTGGACTCTTTGTGGTGTTGCTTAGTGCCTGACACTCTTCTAGATGATGCCAGCGAGTGGGAAGGCTATCGAAAGTTCGGGCAAGCATCGCTCCATACTTGCCACTGCCCAAGGTTATTAAAAGCATCTTATTAGCTCACTAATTTCAATTTTTCACTTTCAGAAATTCCCAAAATATCAACATAAGCTTTCAGATAACGCAATTCTGAAAGGTTTCTCGGCGAGTAGCGAAATGCGCCGAATTGGACAATAGGAGCGGGCTTTCTTGGTAAGCAGGCCGCTCTATACTGGCGCGATAACTGCTCCAGTTTTTGTGAACCATCCAAAACTTTTAGTTTTTCTAGAGATTTCCTATAGTATTGGGTCGCGCTTCGATTGCTTCCTTTTTCTAAAGTTATTTGTGGTACTTCTGGCAAAGTGCCGAGGCAGGCGGCAGCGAGGCAGTTTTTAATCATCCTGTAGCCAGTTCTTTCACCAAGTTCCATAACCTCTGACGCAATTGCGTCTGAGCCAATTTGGAAGCATTCAATTTTATAGACCGGACCTGTATCAACACCTTCGTCAATTTTATGCAATGTCATTCCAAAGGAGCGTTCACCATTTAAAATGGCATGAGATACAGTCGCCGAGCCGCGATACCAAGGAAGTTCCCCAAAGTGAAGATTTATAACTTTTTTAAATAACGCAATTTGCTGAGTTGTAAGAATACATGGGTAGCCAATCGAAACGGCAAGCGCCTCGTTATCTGACTGCTGATTAAAGTGATCTATTTGGTAGCAGGGGATGTCGCATGATTTAGCGATCGATCTAAGCTTCTCCACTGAGGGATCGGTTGAATTCTCATCACCCAGAATTAAACCATTAAGCGCGAAACGGGAATCATCGAGTATATACTGTGCCACTTTATAGGTTAGTGGTTTGTTACCTAAAAGAATGATTGGAATAGTCATAACGTTCCGTTATTTAAACTGCAGCACCAATGGTTAAATTTGGCAGATGAGAAATATCGTCTACAATGTGATGACATGGGATAGTCCGCAAAACATCCTCATCTATGCCGCCTGTTCGCACCAAAACATTTAGTGCGATACCGATAGCAGAAGCACTTTTTGCGTCACTGGGCCTGTCACCGACGGCGAGTGCTTCCTTGGGGGTTAGATTTAGGGCCCGCAAGGCAGAGAGGAAGTAAGAATCTTTGCCGGCCCATGGGGATGATAGACTACGTTTTGTAAGAATAGCCGAAAAAAAGTGTAGGATTCCTTCTTGCTTCAGATAGTTCGATATCTCTGATTCCTCCACATTACGAGCAGTAACTAATGCTAGTTTGATATTGTTATTCGTTAGATTTTGGAGGGCTATTTTAGCTTGCGGTAAAAGCCGCATTTTCGGAGTGGCTGCCTCGTCGAACATCTGCCAGAAGTAATTTTCAAAATTTGGGTAAATGGAATTATGAATGATTTCATCCATTCTACCCTTGGCTATGCAGCGAAGTATGTGGACTTCTTTTAGTTCAGGAAGATTGAGCACTCTTGATATGCGTTTGGCTTCTTCGACGACGTGATTTGTTTCGTAATGCACTAGTGTGCCATCTAAATCTATTAAGCCGGCTTTTAACTTCATAAATTAGGCTACCTTTTGGTTGTGTCGCAGTGTTCTTAGTGCTCGTATCTGCCGAAAGGGTCTTCACGCCCTTCAGATAAAACTTCTCCGATTCTTCTCAGACGCGCAGAAATCGAACCACTAATAACTTCGTAAGGTATTCCCAGTTCTTGCAGAACCTGAACGAATCGAAGGTGAATAGCCATGCGATATTGCTGCATTTCGATTGATAGAGAATTTTGAACATCTATATCGAATGGTGAAAATAGCAGCACCTTCGAATAGTCCATGCGAGTTAGCAGAGGGCTTTCATCAATTTGATGATCAAAATGTCTGGAGTAGCAGATAATATCTAAGAAGCTGCGATCGAGAATAACAAGCCTTTTTGAGGATTGTTCGGCCTCATGCTCCCTTTTTATCTGTTCCGCTATTATTTGCGTTTGAAATTCTGGCTTTCTCTCTATATCGGGATCTTGATCTAAAAGATCCCGTGCAACCTCGGGGATAATGTGGGCATCTGTCAAACCAGCTAATAATTCCACGATGGTTGTCTTACCTGAGTCGAGTGTCCCAGTAAAAAGAACCTTAAATTGAAAATTTAATCGCGAGGGAGTGGCTAGATCTGCACCGTTAGCATCAAATCTCGAATTTCGGTCAATCGAATTCTGCATAGCGTGCCTTATTTCAAACGTCGCTGCCTTTAGTCGCCTAAAATGTGGGGCCAACTACCAAATGATAGGAAATGGCCTTTTTCTGAGTAGCGTTGAGTGAATCGAGTCTAACTGCATGTCGTAAGCCAATCTGAAGAATAGCAAAATCAGGCATCATTTCTGCATTGAGATTTTTGAGCTGATCAAATGGAACGATGGTACGTGCAACAACATCCTCCGGAAGTGGCGCACTTAAATCTGCCTCGCCTGTGCCTACAAAAAGAGGAATAAATCCAATGCTAGGATAGGGCTTCCCTGTCGCTTTGTTAACGATTTCACATTCATTGCTAACTTCACGATATCCGAATGGAATTCTTTCTATAACTTTTACTCCACCCTCTTCATAACTCTCCCTATCAAGAGTTTGCTCAATCGTCTCCCCAGCTTCTCGGTGTCCGCCCAACAGTTCCAGGTATCCTCGAGTTGTTGTTACTAGAACGACACCACTTTCTACGATCAAAAGTCCAAATACTGCTGTAACAAGTTCGTCATTCGGAATCTTTCCTTCGAGCAATCGCCAATTAACAGTTTCTCCCCACTTACCTTGCGGCGCTACAGGAACATCGATTACGTGTGAAGACTGGCCATTATAACCAGTCGAAGTTTTGCCCAGATTTATCATAATTCTTTTCCTTTAACTCTATCGTTATTGCACTTTCTTAGTTTGCTGCTAATCGCGACTCAGATTGTTGCTGGTCATCAATTTTTTGTTGCTTTCCCCCTTCATAATATTCATAAAGAGCCCCAGCATTTTTTTGGACCTTTTCAAAAGCAGTCACATATAGATCAATGAGTGCTTTGTCATTTGGCCAAGAGTTAAATGTTGGGAGTGATAGCGACCGTTCTTGCACCAACTCAGCATTTTTAAGGGAGAATCGCTTAGCGATTTTTCTGCCTTTGTGGTTAGGGAACAGAGGATTTCGCTCCGATGAATATAGCGGTTGTGTCGCTAAAACCGGCGCCGAAGCCATCGATATCTCTAGTCCTTCAGCCTGCAAAGCTCGTAGAAACACTTCGATTGAAATTCCATGCAGCGCCTCAGGGTTATAAAGAGGTTTAAACCCGTACCATGCTCCCATATCGATATCTGTGCTTCTTGAAGGTATCGATAGAAACGAAAATTGTTTTAATTGCGATGAAAGATATTCAAGCGCCAAATGTCGCTGTCTCTTTCTCTCCGGGAAGTGTCTCAAGCTGTGCTTAGCTACCACGGCATTGAGAGGTGACATCCTAAACTTCTGACCATATCCGGTGACCCAATAAGATTGTCGAAGTGGATCTTTAATTTCATCCCGACTTCGATCTCTATAATGCCCTAAAAGCGTTGCTTGATCATGAACACTCTCAGAATTTGTGACGAGAATGCCTCCTTCTCCGGCGTAGATCATCTTTGCTGCTTGCAATGAGAACACGGCAACGTCACCAAATGTTCCAACAGGCTTACTTTTATAGCGACTGCCGTGTGCATGCGAGCAGTCTTCGATTACGTACAATTTATGTTTTCGCGCAATTTCCATGACGCGGTCCATATCAGCAGGATGACCCCACTGATGTACCACTGTGATTACGCGTGTCTTACCTGTAATCGCTTCTTCAATTCTATTTACATCAATGCACCGGGTATTAACGTCGATATCCACTAACACTACATTGGCGCGGAGTGTATAAGCGGGGCTTAGCGCCGCATGAAAAGTCAAAGCTGGCCCAACAACCTCGTCATCTTCTGTCACACCTAACGCAAAATATGCGGCGAATAATGCTGATGTGCCTGAATTGAAGGTAACGGCATATTTTCTATGCCCCTCTAGGAAGCAAAGAAATTGCTCTTCAAACTCACGAATGATACTTGAGCGGCCTTTGATACTAATGTCCCGTCTACGCTGCGAGCAAATTTCATCTAACTCTTCGGTTGTTGGTGGCGGTGGCCACACTTCGTGTGGAGAACGAGTATTGATGCATGGCGTTCCCCCAAACTGTGCTAGCTTATTTCTATTTTGATTATCTGTTTGCATATATTTCTTCTTGTTCTAAATTATGTTCGAGAAAAATCTGAATTGTTTTCTCTTTTGGTGCTTGGCGCGTGTACTTCGGGCTAAGAGCAGACATTTGGCTCTTAAAAATCTCGATTGCGAGTGCGTCGACCCCAGAACTTTCAATTGCAACATCACTGAGTGCTTGTCGCAGTTGTCTTGTGTATAAATCCTCGGTTTTATCGGTGTTTTCGACCTGTTCTAGTAACTCTCCAGATGCCGAGAAGCGAGAGAGATGGGATCGTGTAAAAACAATTGTACCGTTGCTTCCTTCAATAATTAGCTCTTCTTTCTTTGCTGGAGAGCTAACACTTAGGAGACAGCGAATGGCTGCTCCGGAATCAGTTACGCCGTGTACTATGCATGTATCGTCAGTGTCATAGGGCCAAGCGCGTTGTTTTCCTGACAAGGTTTTTAGAGATAGTCGCGGAATTACTCCGAGAAAGTTTTGCACCATCCAACAAGCATGCCAGCCAAGTCCAAACCAACACCCACCACCTTTGTGGGCGCTCCAATACCAAGAATTACGCTGATCATTTAAGCAAAAAGTGTAATCAAATAGGCGAACATTTCCAATCGATTCTAGCCAGTTTTTAGCAAGAGCATACGTCGGATGAAATATTCTCTGTTGTGCAACAATTACACGTCGTTGGAATTTCTTTGAGGCTAGCAAAAGACGATCTAGATCGTTTTTGCAAATTGCCAAAGGCTTTTCCTTTAATACATGAGCACCGGCCTGCAAGGCACGTTCCACTGTCGAGCAATGTATATCATTGGGCAAAGTGATTATCGCAAGATTGCAAGGTACTGTATCTAAAAGTTCATCTATAGCATTAAAAGCAAAATCCGCTCCGCATGAATTAAGTCTTTGCTGATCAATATCGCAAACAGCGATAGAGTCGATCGATCCCTCTTCTTTTAGGCGTTTGGCAGCGGCAAAGTGACATAGTCCTTGGTTCCCAAGTCCGATTATGGCGACGGACTGTTGGTTAGATTTTTCTGAAAATGTTTTTTGTTGATTTAACATTTTAATTCTTCTAGTTGTATACCCACTTTCCAATAGGTGTGTTAATAGTCGTGGCCCTTAGTAGGACATCTTGACGCGAGTGTAGATTTGCATGATTTTACTCGGAGGCTTTCCTGCCAAGGATTCAGAAGTGAAATCTTATAAACGATTCCATCATGGCTATTCAAAAAAAGCTGTATTATTCGACTTAGAATGGTAAGCAAGAGCCTTTAACAGGAGCGTCTTAGCGTTTTGACCAGATAGCGAATTTTCAAAGATTGAGCTGGCTCCCTTTTGGACTCTCTCAATTGACTCAGCATTTGCGGAATATACAGCTCCCGTAGCGGCTTCCATTAAAATTAGAGTATTATCAAAAAGAGAAAAACTATACATCAAAGGAATATTCGATACTGCTTTCTCTCTTGGTAAAATACGGAGCTCCAAACCTCTCCCTAAATTGAGATTCATCATGTATTCAATTTGATCTGCAATTACCTTAGAAGATCCAATGACTTGGTATAGAGCGTTCTCATGGACTACGAGGCGAACTTCCTCGGGCCCAACTAGCCTCATTGAAGAGTCAGTCACACGTGAAGCTAGGAGAGCCTGAGCTAAATCAAATCTTTGTTTTGCACCCATGGAAGCATTTACGTGATTTACTCCATGGCTACGCAAGATTTCATATCGATACTCCTCGGATTGTAATATTCCGCAGATTACAGAATTTTGAAATTCAAAAAAACAATCACTGGCAAGTAATCGTTTCCAAAAGTCTAGCTGAAGTTGGGTGACACCCTGTTTCGATTGCTGCCAAGGATCAAATTGCAACAAAAAAAGCTTTGTAAGCTCAATCAGTCGAACCCTTTCTTTTCCTTTAATCCTAAGCGCTAAACAATAATCAGTTATATATTCTAGATCAATTTTGATTTCACCCCGCTCGCGTTTCAGTATTCCTGACACGCTATATTTATGTGACATCAACTGCGAAAGGCGACTAGGACTATTAATTCCTCGTTCTTTCCGAATATCGCGGAGACGATTTCCGCAAGACCTTCTATCATCAAACGACAACACACCTTATTCTCGAGCTATTGTAAGTGATGTATTTCGCATCGAAGCAAGGAACTCGGATAGTGGAATGCAAGAATTAAGCAAGCTATTTTTCTGCCGAACAATTGAAGCAACTAGGGCCTGATTTTTCTCACGTTCAAAACCTGCCCATGAATTGTCAGAATTATATCGAACATAGATAAGTGACCGATCGTCAATCAATTGAAAGTCCTCATTCAAAGCCATGTGCAATTTATCATCCCTAACTGCTATATAGACCTTCTCACCACTAGGTTGATTATATAGTTGATACCCCCATTCGATCTCATAACGCAAATAAGGTGTAAGCACCTCTGGGACAATATGCACTCTCTTTAAATACATTCCGCTGCTCGCAGCCGTTTTTATATCTGCAAACCACTCAGTCCAACGCGGGTCTTCAAGTGTTGGTAAAGATTGACCCGAAAGATATTGAGGAAGCATTACGTCATCCCAGGGAACATTATAAGAGTCAAGCGTCTCTAGCCTAAACACTTCCCTATCTGCCTGCGACACGAGAGCAGAACACTCATCAGGAGAAATTTTTACTGGCCGGCTGATTAAAGTTTCGATCTGGACCATACTACCTCACTTCTCTAAATAGGGGGATGTTCAGCTAGCAAACATCCCCCCCCTTTTAACTATAGTTTTTCAGCAGCTTTCCTTATCAATTCAGGATTCAGCTTTATAGCAAACTCATGTTCATAAACCTTGACTTGGCCCCCACCTTCAAGAGCTGCCAGTTCACTACTGGTGAGCCTATTCCCTACAACGATAAGACTTCCATCATCACAGGTGAGAACTGCAGGGCACTGCCCTCCACTACAGCCCGTACTATCCGTAACAACATGACCAGGTGCAATTTCTTTAGCAAGAATTTCAAATTTCAAGACCATAGTCCTCCAATATTATTAAAGTCACAAGACGATAGTCACTTAATAAGACTATGTCAATCAATAATTTATGACCAACTATTTCCTACATTCACTATTATTATTAAATAGTTAAAGCAATATTCCGCTTACATCTCATAGTCACAAAAAAAGACTATGTAATTCCGATCAAGTCTGTTATAAAAATATCAAGTTTTTAACAAACGACAAGGGGGCTTATGAATCTATTGACGCTTTGGTTTGATTCTGAACAGAACTACTCGCTATCTAGAAGCGAATTCTACTATGCGCACTTAAACCAAAATAACAGATCTGTTCGAGGGAAAACTGCTGGGGCTTTAAAAGGTCACGGAGCAGCCCTGCGTCTTCTTTGGATTATGCAATCTGCAAAGACACCCTCTGGCTATTAGATATGTTCGGAATCGACAAGCAGGGAAGATCAAGAACAAAGCGGCTATTTTTGAGATCGAGCTCATCCCTGTATTGCTATACATCAATGTAGAAAATCGATTGGTGTTGGTTTGGAGATTTATAGTTTTTTATCGAGGAAATTAATATGAGTAAGTTTATTCTACATTTTATAGATGACGGTTCGGAAATCCAATTATCACGTACAGAATTCTCACATCCCATCAATTCTCATAAGCGTATCTCGATTCGAGGGAAGAATAGTGGAGCATTTTATGGTGTTGGCACTTTCGGATGGAGTCCAGGTGTGAAAGGCCTTTGCAAATTGCTTTGTAATGCAAAAATCCGTGCAATGCAAGAAACACGAGATGGGGAATACCAGCCACATCTTCAAGGGATGCATAGAAGTATGGCTAGCGCGTTAGATTCTGCCATCTACAAACAGTGCTCGTGGCTTGAAGAGATGTTTGGTACAGACTCTGAAGGTCGTCTACTCGTAGTTCGGTTGCTACGACGCTCTAATTCTTGTCTAAAACTAGGCGGACCGGTATCTCTCTCACTTAATTCTCATTTTATGGATCCTTTGACAATTTCTATATTTGTTAACGGAGTAGAAGCCGACGATGTAGTAAAGTTAAGCGACATGGCTCTTGCTATCGGAGGCGACGCTGAATATGCCGTGAGTAACATATATATACCGTGTGTAAATAATAAAGTGCATGAATTCGAAGCGCAAAATTATCATAAAATAGACATCTGAACTTAAATCTTAAAAACTCTTCATAAATACCTCAACTGCGGCATACTCGCGCACTGTGCCGCTAGGGTATATTGCGACGGCTGCAAGCACTCACTCCTCGTAGCTTTTTCCTGCAAGCGTCGCGGCGTATGTCCCTCCTGCGGAGCGAAGCGATCAGTAAAGTTCGCAGAGCACATCTACAGCGAGGTGCTAGAAGATATTTCGCATCGTCACACAGTCTTTACTATCCCAAAACGTCTCAGGGTGTTCTTTAAGTACGACCGCAAGCTTAACACCATCCTCTTTCGAGCAGTTTGGGGTGCGCTCTCTCAAGTGCTGGGTATCGACGAGCGTGAACTCGCCGCTATCTTTACCGTGCAGACAGCGGGCGAGGCGCTAAACTATCATCAGCACCTTCATGGACTCCTTGCCGATGGCTACTGGAGAGACGGCATATTTACCAGATTCCCAGAGATTAACCTCGAAGTGCTTACGTAGGCGATCATCGGACTCCGTCCTTACCTAAGCAGCAAGCACGATTTTATTTTGAGGCGCCGCCCCTGATTTTTGTCGTTGCACCAACTCAAGTGGGGATGGCATCGGGTCAGCCGCAAAATGCCCCTTCCAGTGAGAAAATCAACAGCCGCGGCGTAAGCTGCGACACATCCCGTATCGGATGAGTCTGAATACGCTGTAGCACGTCGACCAGATAGGTATACGGATTGATTCCATCTCGTTACGCCGACTCTCAGCGTACGGAAAGAGGATCTCGTCCTTGTCGTCGTAGATCGGCCAGAAGCGCCCCTTCCCTTGTGCATCTTGCCAGGCGATGACACCCCAACCTTCATCCAGGTGTCATCCATCGCTATTACAGAGCTCTCTAGCACCGACTTAGCCTGCGCCTGATACACAGGCTCTAACAGCATAATGGCGCGCATACTCTGGCTCGGTAACGTTACTCGACTGATAATAATCCCATCCACCCTCAACGTCTCAAACTGCCGGTTGAGGGGGATGTGGTACACGAACTTATCAACCAACATCTCGGCATAAAAGCTCACATCAGAGAAGCTACGGTCCACAACCATCGGGGGCATCGCTGCCGTATGTATCGCACCACCCTCCTTTATCTTTACAACTGGTAGGTAGATCAGCCCGTTAAACGATTTACGCATATCAACCGGCTCGCTGTATGCGTAGACCTTGCGCTCGCATGCTTGCAGAAACATAAGTTATCCGCGCACTCTGATCGTTACGCCACTCAAGAGCTCTAGCTTGACCGCCCAGACTGGGACGGTGGCGGGGGCAGCCTTCTTAACGGGGATAGCCGACAACTCGGTAAATGCCCCAACCCCCTTTGCTACCCTTAGATTGTGCGTTCTTCCCATGCAACCTTCGACGCCACCTGTAATAGTGGCTAACGCCCACTCCGGTCTGCGCGCAGTACTCGGTTACAGTGAGGTCGCTCGCCTTGCACTCCTCAATAATCCGGAGCCACTCCTCTGGACTACGCGCGCTCTTCTTATAAGTAGTTTCCATCTTATCCCCTCGGTCTTAATTCGCAGCCCTATGCTGCAATGCGTGGGGGTAGTCTTCGATATTCGTGCAGCTCAGTGCAAGGACGGACTCCGGTGATCGCTTACGTTGGTACTGAGAGCCTCAGTATACACCCGACCACGAAAAGTACGCGATGACCATCTATTATTTCTGGTGTAGGCTTGCTACCTACCTATACGAGATCAGACATGTCTTACAGATGCCGCCTGCAACTATTTCAGCCCATACAAATTGTGGCGGCACTTACTCTCCTGATTATTACCGTAACTCTCCAACTAATCTATCTGCCCTATGCCGAAGATGACGCCTACATCCATATGAGGATCGCCAGAAACCTCTGGCAAAATGGACGCCCGTACTACAATCCTCTGATAGCGGTAATGGGAAGCACCTCACCCCTCTGGATACTGTTACTAGCACCCCTCTCGCTATTGGGAGAGCTTATGCCATTAGCCGTATCGATCCTAAACAGTTTCATAATAACGGCTACCTGCATCACCTGGGCAACGATCTTTAGCTCTACAACAAAAACAACTGGATCGTTCTACTGGATCCTGGCTCTATTGGTGGCTTGGGGGGCAATGATCTCCGCCAGCCTCTCCCTAATGGAAACTCCACTTGCGTTACTGCTGGTCGGAATTGCGTACGTAGCGCTCTCTCGCAAAAACACATTATGGGCCATCCCAGTAACGCTTGCAGTCTTTACACGTCCAGAGTGCCTAGTCTTTGCGGTGCTATTTGCTATCCACCGATGGAGAGAGAAACGACCCGTATCGTTGCTTGAGATCACGGCGGGCGTTGTGCCGCTAGCCGCATTTATAGCCTTTGAGCTGCTACTATTTGGCTCTATCTATCCACATACAGCAGCGGCAAAAGCTATCGTGTATCAGATCACAACGGCCGAATTCGTAAAGCTCCTCTCTCTAGCAACCTTTGGTTCTAAGGTATCTGGCACAATCTTGCCATGTAGCGTAGCGCTTATCACATTCCTGCTATGCATTCTGCCATTTACTGTCTCCTCAGGCAAAAGCTTGCAAGCAAAGGGGACGCGCTATCCTGAAGCATGCATTTTTCTCCTAGCTAGCGGTATTATCTTGACCCTATACGGAGTGAAGCATGTCTTGGTTTTCTCCTGGTATACGCCCCTTATGATGCTTCCGTTTTACGGCGCAGCGCTGTGGCTTACGCTCTCGAAAAGCTGGCTCATCAGCTCTCTCGGCTACCTTGCGCTACTCCCCCTGACAGCTACAACCGCATTATTTGTCGCCGGAGCTTTCAGAATCGAATTCTCACCTCTATTTGAATCCGGTGCCCGTGCAAAGCACCTGCTGGCCATCGGCAGAGAGCTGCAACGCAGCTTCCCTGGCCGGCGTATAATGGCTCCAGAGATAGGGGCGCTCGGTTATACATACACCGGAGAGATTATAGACGGGCTTGGACTCGTTACCCCAGCAGCCCTCCCCTTCCACCCCTTAGCCGTGCCATTACAACGCCCAGCCGGCTATATTGGGGCCGTACCATCAAGATTCGCAGCTCAACAGGATCCCGATATTATACTAGGTTTAAGTAGCTTTTTAGGAGAGCTGCTAAGCTCAAATGTTGCTGAAAGGTATACCAGGATTATCCTTTCGCCGGTATCGATGGAGGACCTAGCGCTACTCTCATCCGGTAAGGTTTTTGGCTCAGATCATATCGAACTATTAATTAGAAAGGATCTGACACCACCATCAGAGATGCTCAATAAAATATAGCACCTATACTCAACATCTCCTGAGTGCTTTACGGAGCGATCTGAGTGTGCGAATCTTTAGCCATGACAACAGAGACTATTAGAACAAATATATTTTCAGGCTCCCCTCTTGAGCCACTACGTGGATACTCAAGAGCGGTACAGATAGATGACCGCCTTATTATCTCTGGGACAACTGCGATGAACTCCAAGGGTGAGGTAACGGCTCCTGGAGATCCATACGAACAGACTAAATATATCTTATCGGTCGTTAAAACCGTGCTTTCAAGCCGTTCTTTTCAGATAACGGAGGTTGTCCGCACGCGGCTCTTCGTTACGAACATCTCACGCTGGGATGATTATGCTCGCGCACATCGCGAAGTTTTTGGAAATGTCCGTCCAGCTAGCAGTATGGTGCAGGTCGTAAAGTTAGTCGACCCACGCCTAGTCGTTGAGATCGAGGTTGAAGCGATCCGCGGCGCATCTGAAGCCGAGAGCTTCTCAATTGATTACTAAACTACGTCGTAAACGAATGTAATCTCGGCCCGCACCTCTGGGTGCAGAGACCTGTGCACCGGACATGAGCGCCCAGCACGCTCAAGCTTTGCGCGTTGATCCTCTAGTAGTTGCGCCGGAAGATGAATCTTAAGCGGCATATCACCGATTCGACGGGGCTCCTGTTGCATGTGCTTATCAACCTGCATATGCATTCCATCTACGTTAATACCGCTGCGATCGGCTACGATTGCGATAGTTGTTAGCACACATGAGCCAAAAGCCGCTGCAACCAGGTCGGTTGGTGAGAAGCTTTGCCCCTCTCCGCCATTATCCACTGGGGCCTCGGTTACCAGAATAGAGCCTGATGGCTCATGCCGAAGCTCTATCTTTTTGGATCCTATATACCTACCAGTTATACCAACGCTCATTGTTTTTTCTCGCTATCAAGGGGGCCAGGCTCATAGATATCATCCCCCTCGCCCGCAAGGGAATCAAGTTCATCATCATCCTTACCATCGGTAAGAACTCCCTGACGGTGTTGATAGTAGGCACCCTGCATAAAGAGGTAGTAATCAACCGAGCCCTCTTTGGCGGCTTCCACGGCCTGCAGCAGTCCAGCTCTGGTATGAACTAACTTCAATCCAAGCGCCGATCCAGCAATCACTAACTTTGTTCCAGATGATAGAGAGGAGTAACCGACCCATCCGATCGGATCTAAAAACGCATCAACTATACGCCCCACCCCATCACGCACATTAGATGGGCCCAATATAGGTAGCATTAGATATGGACCCGCCGGAACCCCGTGGTACGCCAACGCTATTCCAAAATCTTCGTCGTGATCGGGAAGCCCCATATCTGTTGCAAAATCTATCATGCCGAAGATACCGATAGTTGTATTGATCAGAAATCTTCCGGTGTGATCGCGTGCCTGAACAAACTTGCCCTGTACTACGTCGCTAACCAGATACGAGGGATAGCGTAAGTTAAGAAAAAAGTTCCCAACGCCGGTCCTAACAACATCCGGAACATTATTTCGATACCCCTTGGCTACCGGCTCCAGCACATACTCATCCACCCCGTTATTGAATGAAAAAATGTCGCGATTAATATCCTCAATCGGATCGTACGGCTCCTCTGGTGCTGCAAATCCAGGGGTGCTGTTAAAGCAGAGAGCTAGTAGTGAGACCACTAGTATAGATATCGTTTCTTTCTTCATCGCTCTCCCAATCCTGTTTGCCGTTTGCTATATGCTATCAGCCCCTCACCCAGAATCTTAATAGCCCGCTCAGTATCGGTCCGATTAAGCACGAACGCAATTCGTATTGTGCTCTTCCCTGCCCCCTGCCGCATGTAAAACCCGGCCGCTGGGGCAACGAAGGTAGTAGCTCCCTCAAAGCAAAAGTCGGTCAACATAAAGGTTGCAAAGTCCTCTGCGTCAGCAACAGGCAACTCCGCAAGGAGATAAAAACCGCCCTGGGGCGTATTGGTAACAACGCCTGGAATCTGTGACAACGCACTAACCGCCACATCGCGCCGCGCGCAGTACTCTCTGTGCGCGCTACGGAGATACTCGGGAGAGATGGTATCGAGCATCTGTGCTGCCGCGATCTGATCTATACTGGGAGCCGCCAGCCTCGCCTGCGCGATATGAAACGCCGCCTGGCGTAGCTCCGCATGCCAGGTCATCAAACATCCGATGCGCGCGCCGCACAGGCTAAAGCGCTTCGAGAGGCTATCAATCACGATAATACGGGGGTCCTGTGGAGCCAATTCAAATATACAACGCGGCTTAACCCCATCGTAGACAAACTCACGGTATGTTTCATCGACTATCAGAAATAGGTCGCGTTCGCGAGCTACCTCAATCAACATCCTCAACTCATCATCGCTGCAGACCGTTCCCGTTGGATTATTTGGGTTGCACACCAGCACTGCGCGCGTGTACGGCGAGATATAGCGCTCAATCTCTTCGCGTGTAGGAATAGCGAACTTATCCTCAAGTGCACATGGCAGCGGAATAAGCCTGACCCCCGAGATGGCCGAAAATCCTATGTAATTTGCATAGGTTGGATCAAAGATTAGGATCTCATCCCCCGGATCACAACAGACCATAAATGCAAAAATAAGGGCCTCACTCGCCCCAACAGTTATTAGCATCTGCTCAGGCGTTATTCCGATCGCATAGTCGTGATTAAGGCTGCTGCACCAGGAGGTCAGTAGGTGTTGGCTGCCCTCAGATGCCTCGTAGGCGACCACCTTCTCTCGGTATTGAGCAACTCCTGCAAGGAATTCTACTGGAGACGGAACGTCCGGCTGGCCGATATTAAGCCGATAAACCTTCGTGCCCCTTAAAGCTGCCTGCTGTGCAATCCCAGCCAAGCGCCGAATCGGTGAAGGTGGTGTCTTACGGGCGCGGTGAGAGAGATGTGGGATTGTCATACTATACGGGTCCATTTCATCAGTTACTTAGATCCAGCCCTTTCGCTTAAATAGAAGCATAAACAAAGATGCAACTATCAACATAGCGATCATTACGGCCGGATATCCCCAACGCCAAGCAAGCTCCGGCATGTACTCAAAATTCATGCCGTATATTCCTACAATAAAGGTCAGGGGGATAAAGATACTCGATATAACGGTCAGCACCTTCATGACCTGATTGAGCTTATTACTTAGACTCGACAGATAGACGTCGAGCATTCCAGAGACTATATCTCGCATGGTCTCGATGGTATCGATGGTATGGATCGTATGGTCGTAGAGGTCGCGCAAAAAAAGGCGCGTCTCTGCACTAACTAGATCAGACTCATCCCGAATAAGGTCGTTAACTATCTCGCGCATCGGCCAGACAGCCCGTCTAAGAGATATGAGCTTGCGCTTTAGTCTGTGCACCGCTTTCAGAGTGCTCGGTCTTGGGCTATCAATTACCTGCTCCTCAACCTGCTCAATAACTTCGCCGATCTGTTCTAAGACCTGAAAGTAGCAATCAACCACCATATCGATCAGGGCGTAGCTCAAATAATCTGCCCCCAACCTTCTTATGCGCCCCTTGCCGGTATGAATACGTTGCCGAATCGGCTCGAAAAGATCCCCCTCGTCCTCTAGAAACAACAAGACGTAGCCGTTCCCAAAAACAATACTGATATGCTCGGCCATAATCGCTGACTTTGCGCGATCATAGGTAACCATCTTCATGGCGATAAAGAGATATCCATCGAACTCCTCTAGCTTGGGTCGCTGAGAGGTGTTTGCAAGATCTTCAACTACGAGGGGATGGAGATTGAACTTTTCGCCGATTGTACGGAGGATCTCGACGTTATGCACTCCATCGATCGTATACCAGGTAACGCCGCTAGCCCTCGACTCGGGAATGCACTCGTTAAGCTCGATCTTTTGCGGCTGCTCGTAGCCATCTGCGCTGTAACGGATACGGGATATAGTTACGGGCGTGTCCCGCGCTGGCCCGATGTATGTCACCGTCCCTGGCGACGCCCCAACCGGCTTAGCGCTCTGTTTTTTTAATTTGGCCATCTGCTAAGATCCCCTCGCATAACTATAACAACTCTAGGTGAATCTTGCATACAGATAGACATCAGGGCGCTTATGCTCCTCATTTAATGTAAGTTCTGCTTGATACTCTACTGAACCAATTTCAAAACAGAAAAGCTCTTTCGTAGAGGATTCCCTCTGAACGTGCCTAAAATTACAAAGATCGCTCGCTTTAATGCGGCCTACCTGCACCCCATCTAAAAGCGCTGAATGATGAGAATTAACGGCGCTAATTATCCATCTCATCCCCCAACTCGATTCACTGCCCCTACTCGACTCACTGCTAGCCTGAATCTGCCCATCTACCAACCTAGAGAGATTTGTAACCGCCTCTTTAAATGCAGGCTGCGACATAATCGGTCTCGCAATGATCTGCCCTGATTGGTAGTAGTCCGATGTATAGAGATGCAGTGCTACGGGCCCCGTCACAAACTGCTCCATGCAACCCCTCCATGCCATAATTGAGGAGAGATTGCTTCCCAACACATCGACAAAGAGGTGTTGCTCGCGTTGCACCTTTGAAACCGCAACAACTTGATGCAAGATCCTCACCTGCACATCAACTCGTTCCTCTATATCCCCGTCTCTTCTAGCGACATGCGCCAGGACAGTTTTATGAATATTATCCCTAATTCTCTCTTCTAGATGCGCAAAGCAGTTCAGATCCTCAAACGACATCCTGCTAGGTCTGTCTATCAAGCGATTTGGGCCACTAAAACCTGTGCGGCAACTTTTTATGTATTCAACAAAAAGCTCTCGCTGTTGCAAGGCCTCTCCTGGCACCCTAAGATCTGAGAGCTCAAGCCCTCGTTCGATAGCACCAGAGGGCACAGGTACTGGATTATCATCTCTTTTAGGATCTGGAGTTAGATTAGACATCACTCAAGCATGCGGTTAGATATAATAGCCCACACTATCATTGAATAGGCTTTTGGTAATGGGTATTTTTACCCCCCTATAATCCCGCGCTTTCTAAGCCCATTACCAAAAAACGACCCTAGATGCCCGGCCATATGTTCAACCACAAACTTTGCCGCTGCAATCACCGCTGGACATTCATCGGGCTTAATTCGAAAGGGAAGACAGACAGGTCCAATCCAGGGCAGCTTTACCACAGGAACTCCTAGTAATGCTCCTACCTCAGGGGCTGCCTGGCGCATCGATTTACCAAGCTTAAACAGTATCTTTAGCGCTGCTATACACATGCGGTCAGATATCCTCTGCTCTCCCGCTACTCTGCGATCTCTCAGTAGCTCCTGTAACGACCCTGCTATCGTCTCCAAGCTAGTATTAAAAAAGTTAGAGCTCGCCTTTAGTTCGCAGCGTGCGCACAGCTCATCTAAGACCTCAGTCGATCTCAGGATATGTCGCATCAAGGAGGTCCTCAACGGTGCGCGATCGCTATCTGTCCCATCAGAGATAAGCCGCCAGAGGGGCCCTAGATTCTGCCCCCATCCCTCCCGAAAGAGTAGCGGTTCTAAGTGTTCTATTATCTCCAAAGCATCGGGCAAAGGAAGCTTATTGATAGCGTTGATTAAAGCAGGCCTGATTATATTCAGCGCGTTTAAAAAGGTGTCTTTATCGACCTGTTCCTCTGCTTCTATCGTCTGAAAACAGAGTTGTTGCAGCATTGTTATCGCAGAAAGTGCTGGAAGCTCCTCTGTCAACTTTTCTATAAAGGCAGGCGCCGCACCTAACATAACAGCAGGCTGCCCATACAGGATCCGGATTATCCCCTGGTAGTCGCTTACCTCAATAGCTATTGCAAGCATCTCTCCTAGGTGTTGCAACTTCTTTTCTGCTTTGATTGCTATATTTTGTGGCAGTAAACCATCGGCAAGCAGTATCTGATCTATCGCCTTATGAATAGATGCTTCTGGTGATTTGGCATAAGCTCCTAGGGCATGCGCGTAGTCTAATTCAGTGATAGTACCGTGGCGATACAATAATACCGCTACATCAACCATCGCCTCTGCACCCTTGCCATGCAGAAGTTCAGGGGACTTATTTAATAGGTGAAATATTTCGCGCACCTTAAATAGAATGTGCGGGGCCTCTATCTTGTGAAGTGCTCCGATAAAAGAATCTGGCCGCCCTGAGATCTCATTCGCCACAACTGCTACAAGCACACGTGTATCTTTAACTGAACTAATAGCTTCATACAGATTGCCCCAATTCCTCGTCGAGCAGCTGTAATCAGCCCAGGCCTGTACGACCGCTCTACGATCAACCTCACTAGCTTGCTTGTATTCATTCGCGCCCTCAATCATTTTTAGATCAGTGTGAAGCTGCCTGAGAATATATCCGCTAGCCTCTATCCTCTTGTAATTATCGCCTGATTGCTCAAGCTCCCTTAACTGCACGATCTTGCTCTCTACTACATCAGGAATTCTGCGTAGAACACCATCATCACTGCGAGATAGATCGCGCCAAAGCGCCTGCCATGACTCTTTGTTCTGGGCTACTGGAGGTTCAGTATGTTTCTTCGTCGAGGGCTCTATATTCATATATTCGTATTCAGATACTGCTCATCTCGGCACCAACCGTACCATATGTAAAATCGCTATGTGCGCACACATAGCCTGCTATTTCAGCAACTTGCGACAAGGCCTTTGATAGTAGATGCTCCTTTGTGTTACCCTAAGTGCTGGATTAAACACGGATCTTGACCCTGTGCAGGTGGAGCAATTATGTCGAATTTTTCCCTAGTCGAGCACGGAATAACCGTAAAAACCGTTTATCGCAACCTTGCTCCATGCCGGCTATATGAAGAGGCGATCCTGCACGAGCCTGGCACACGCCTCGCATCGACCGGGGCCCTAGTTGCCTATTCGGGGGCTAAAACTGGTCGCTCCCCTAAGGATAAGCGCATCGTTAAAAATCCAGAATCAGAGGGTAACATCTGGTGGGGCTCAGTTAACGTAGCGCTCGATCCAAACATATTTGAGATCAATCGTGAGCGTGCCGTTGATTACCTCAATACCAGGGAGACGCTCTATTGTTTCGACGGATTTGCAGGCTGGGACCCTGCCTCTCAGATTAAGGTTCGCATTATTTGCTGTCGTCCCTACCATGCCATCTTCATGCATACGATGCTGATCCGACCAACTCAAGCTCAGCTTGATAACTTTGGAAATCCGGATCTGCTTATCATTAACGCCGGTCGATTTCCTGCCAATCGACACACACCCGGCATGACCTCAAAGACCAGTATCGATCTAAACCTTGAAAGGGGCGAGCTCGTTATACTCGGCACCGAATATGCCGGCGAGATGAAGAAGGGGGTCTTTACGGTCATGAACTACCTGATGCCGAAGCGTGGGGTGCTTTCGATGCACTGCTCAGCAACGGCGGATAAAAGTTCAGATCGCTCAAGCCTGCTATTCGGATTATCGGGAACGGGCAAAACAACGCTCTCCGCGGATCCGAAGCGGCTCTTAATCGGAGATGACGAGCACTGTTGGTCAGACACCGGAATCTTCAACATCGAGGGGGGTTGTTATGCAAAGGCTATCGACCTTACACCGGAATCGGAGCCTGATATATTTCAGGCGCTCCGTTTCGGCTCAGTACTTGAGAACGTAGTGCTCGATCAGGAGAACCGTGAGGTGCAGTTCCATGATTCATCGATTACAGAGAACACGCGTGGGGCATATCCAATAGAGTTCATTCGTAACGCTAAAATTCCGTGCGTAGCAGGGCACCCTGCAGATATTATCTTTCTGACCTGTGATGCTTTTGGAGTGCTCCCTCCGGTCAGCAAGCTCTCGGCTCCACACGCCATGTACCATTTTATCAGTGGCTACACTGCTAAAGTAGCTGGGACCGAGGTCGGAGTGACTGAGCCCTCGGCTACATTCTCTCCCTGCTTTGGTGGGCCGTTTCTGGTCTGGCATCCGGCCAAGTACGCAGAGCTCCTTGCAACCCGTATGCGTGAGCACAAGGCAAACGTGTGGTTGGTTAATACCGGCTGGACGGGGGGTGCTTATGGAACAGGCTCTCGCATGAAACTGAGCCTAACACGCAAGATTATCGACGCTATTCATAGTGGAGAGCTGCTACAGGCCCCAACTCAGCGCGATCCGGTCTTTGGATTTGATGTGATTAGCGCCTGTTCGGGGGTGCCCTCTGAGGTTCTTATCCCTAGAAACACCTGGAAGGACACGGCCACCTACGATGCGGCGGCTAACAGGCTAGCGAACCTATTCATTAACAACTTTAAGAGCTATGCCGATGGCGTTAGCGCTGAGGTCCGGGGTGCCTCTCCTGTAGCTGTGGGCTCAAAAGGGTAGGCCTCTCGACCCTTGCGGGCGACGCCACCCAAGAGCTATCCTAGCCTTAAACGCTATCTTAGATACCACCTATGCGAGCTTCAAGCGCTGCTGTGCGCCTTAAGGAAATTGTTAGTGGCAAGGTCTGCCCGCTCTGCCTGGTGGTGACATCACCTGATCGGGTACGGCGTGAGCGGGCGCTCGTATACCTTCTCGATCAGTTTATCAGCAAGGGTTCAAGGCCCTCGACCTTTTCATTCGGAGAGCAGGGGCGCCTAACTATCTCCTCCTTCCTGAATGATGTCGGTGAGCCCTCGCTATTTGAACCGGTCCGTTTCGCCGTATTTCGCTCGCTTGAAAAAGCCAAGGTAATTGATCTTGAACCGCTCTCAGCCTTTATCGCTCGGCAGATACAGGGGGTACACCTGATACTAATCGGTGATGGCCTACCGAATAGTCCCAATTTTAAAAAAGAGATCGCTAAATTCGGTATCCACTGCGCCTTTGAGGAGCTAAAAGGCGCAGAGTTATCACGCTGGACTGAAAAGGAGCTTAGACAGAGCGGCGTTGAAGATGCCCCCGATCAGGTAGTTGAGTTGGTCCTTTCACTCGCTACAGAGGATCCGGATGACATCACACACCTAATTGAAAAGTTCTCTCTCTACCTGAACGGCGACCCTCCGACGACCGTTGCGCTAAGCGCCCTAGAGCCGGGGCGCTCGATTGCCAGCGACTTTACACTCGCCGATTCACTCCTTGGCTCGAAGCGGATACAAACCGAGGTGCTTCTACATCAATTACTGAATCAGGGCTCTGTCCCAATGATGTTAATGGGGCTTCTTACGAAAACATTCGTTACCATCTTTAGAATCCGTACGCTGCTGGACCGTGGATTCTCTCAGCAGGATATACGGAACGATCTCGCTCTAACTCCCTGGCTCTTTACCAAGTATCTGCCGCTAGCAAAGCGGCTCTCAATGGCGCAGATAGAGCACTGCACGGAGGTGCTGCTCAAAACTGATTTTCGTCTAAAGGATCGCTCGCTTGGTCCAGCAGCACTACTGAGCTCGCTCGCTTATAACGCAACACCTAGCAACGGGCGGCTGCGGTGACTACGGTTTCTGTTATCAGAAGAACCTACGCAATTTTTGCAGCCGTTGTGCTCTCACTATCTACAAATTATGTTGCTTCCGCTTCACCGCACTCACCTTATCGTGGCTGGGATTATCTCGTTGGACGACTACGCGATATCGGCGTAAAGGAACAGGACATTAACCACATTTATAAAAATCCCCACATGCCCCGTTTTACCTTTGTGCCCTTCTCTGTAAAGCCTCGTGAATCATCCTCTATATACACCAACTTTAATCGCACTTCGTTTCTACTGCTCGGAGCGAACTTTATCCGAGAAAATAAAACGCTCTTCGATGACATACAAAAGAAACTACACATTCCGCCAGAAACGATCGTAGCTATCTTAGTTATAGAGTCCCGCATAGGAGAAAATACCGGACATGAATTGGTGGCCTACAGGCTCTCGCGCCTAGCCTCGGTCTGTGCGCCTGATAATTTGGCGCACAATTATAAGCTTCAGAGAAAAAAGGACCTCAGCATAACTTTCGAAGCGCTAAAGGAGCGCGGGCGCTATCTTGAAACGACCTTTCTGCCAGAGATCCCGGCTTTAATAGAGATCGGTAAGCGTAATAATGTGCCGGTACTTAAGGTAACCGGATCAAGCGCTGGTGCATTTGGCTTGCCGCAGTTTCTGCCCTCAGCATTTCTGCGTTTTGGAGTTGATGGAGATAAGAACGGCCACGTTTCGCTCTACAGCCCTATTGACGCGGCCTGGTCTGTAGCCAATTACCTGAGCGGTTACGGTTACCGAGCAGATTTATCTCTGGCGGAGAGGCGTTCAATTATCTGGAGATACAACAAGAGTGAGACCTATATCGATGCTGTCTTAGCTCTGAGCGCTGGAATTCGCAAGGAGGTGGACAGTCCCTCCCCCCAACCAACTAAGCTCCCAAATAAGCCCTCGGCCCTAAAGCAGCCTGCCAGCTAGAAGCATCGCCGCGATAGTAAAGTAGATAACAAGGCCCGCCACATCCACTATCGTTGCAACAAATGGTGCAGATGATGTTGCCGGATCAAATTTAAGCCGCTTGAGAATAAAGGGGAGCATCGCCCCTGAGATACTTCCCAGAGCCACTACGCAGGTAAGTGAGAAGAACACTGTAAAGGCTAGCGCCAACCAGTGCTCTCCATACATAGGAGAGAACTGTGCCCAGATTACTACCCTAAAAAATCCTAGCGTACCGAGCAGAAGACCGAGTACCGCGCCGGCCGTTAACTCTCTCTGGAAGACCTTAATCCAATCCTTAAGTCGAATTTCGCCGACCGCGAGAGCTCGAATGATTATGGTTGATGCCTGGCTACCCGAATTTCCACCACTTGAGATAATAAGGGGCACAAAGAGTGCGAGCACAACAGCGCGTTGGATCTCATCGGCAAACTCCACCATCGCCGATGCCGTCAACATCTCTCCGATAAAGAGCACAACCAGCCAATGCGCCCGCTTTCTAATAAGGGTTGCAACGGGGGTCTTGATATAAGGATCTTCGAGCGCTTCGCTACCTCCGAGTTTTTGAATATCCTCGGTGACCTCCTGCTCCTCAACGTCAAGAATGTCATCTACTGTAACGATTCCAAGCAGGATTCCAGCGGAATCAACCACCGGCAGGGTTGATCGATCGTACTTGCGAAAAAGCTCGACCGCCTGCTCCTGATATGAGTGCACATCGAGCGATTCGAAGGTGAAGTTCATTAGCGCTGCCACCTCTTGATCGGGCGATGCAAGCAGGATTAGTTTAATGGAGATCTCATCAACCAATTTACCCTTGGCATCCACAACGTAGAAGGTATCTAGTGAGGCGCTCTCCTGGCCATTGCCACGAATATGATCGAGTACCTCGCGCACCTTCCAGTCGGAGTGGATCGTAAGATAGTCTGGCGACATGAGTCGACCAACACTGCCCTCAGGATATCCGAGAAGGGTGAGCGCAACCTCACGCTCCTCTTTTGAGAGCAGGGTAAGCAGTTGGCGCGCTGCCTCAGCAGGGATCTCTTCGAGTAGTGCGGTACGATCATCGGCCGCCATCTCATCGAGTAACCGAGCCGTTTGTCGGTCACCCAGCCCACTCAGCAGCAGCTCCTGCACATCTACATCAAGCTCGGCAAAGATCAGCGCGGCTTTATCACGCGGCAGGATACGAAATATAAGTACCCGCTCCTCATCGGAGAGGGTTTGCAGGAGCTCTGCAATCTCAACCGGTGCGACATCGAGCAATAGGTCACGCAGCGCATGAAGATTGCGCTCAGCTATAAGGGGCAAAACTGAAGTAAGATCTATCATGTATTCACGTAACTAGTCAGCATATTCCAGAAATATTCGCATACGGTAATGACACTCAATAGCCCCTAAGGGGCCGATTTGCGGAGCCAATCGGGGGTGAAAACATTAACTGGTCACAAAATCTGCCGTCCCCGATCAGGGGACGACCAATCGAATTACCTATGAAACTTCGCCGTAATCTGAGTAGCTTGAATTGCGACATTAAACTACCGTGACCAGTTACTTATTCACAAAGTCTGTCAGAATTGTGGTCAGTCTATCAACTATCATAAAGTGTCCACCACCCACTACCGTATGAAAATTGCTGTCCTTAATGCTATTAGCGAGAATTATGGCCATGCCAAGCGGCACATAGGTGTCTTTATCACCGTGCCAAATAGAGGTTGGTACCGTAACACGCCCTAATAACGGCGACCAATCAGAGATCAGTAGCATAAATTCTGTCACTGCACCCCTGATCCCTTGCCGCAAAGATTCCCGCATATTTCGCGCTAGCACTACTGAAACCTCGGGGCGTGATACGATCTCTATATCTGGTTTGGGGAGTAGGGTTCCAAACCAGAGCGCAACTGAGCCCGGCATAAGGCGCCAGATCGTAGCGATTGAGCCGATTAAGAGGCGTCCAAGCTTTTTATAGCGCTGCCCTAACCGTATCAGAGCTTTATTAGCGATATTCATCCCCTCTAGGGCCTTGGAATCTACCATCGGAGCAACTCCGCTCACTATTACAAGCCTCGTTACTCGTGCCGAGAGTAATCCAGCAGCAGCGACCGCCGTCGGAGTTCCCCCGGATACACCAAGGATTCCAAAGCTCTGCACCCCGACATGGTTTGCCACTAACTCTACGTCACTTGCCCAATCCTCAAAGCGTCTCTCTGGATACCACTCAGAGCCCCCAAATCCGGGGCGGTCGAGTGCGATGATCGTTAGTCCCATCTCAAGCGCAACGCGGTGCGCTAAAGTCGCCTCGAAGCGACTCGCCGGAAAGCCGTGGCTATAGAAAACTACTTTTTTAAAATCACGGGCTCCGAAGGTGCTGGCATAAATAGCGCGCCCGTTTGAATGTTTTAGGGCTATTTCGTTATGGCGCACATCCTTCGCACTCACGCAAACCGTTCATAGGCTATCATGCGATACTGGTCGACCATGCGGTGGGTATTAAAGAAGGAGCCATTGAGTGCGATAGCGTTTCTCATCACCTCAGCCCAACGTGCCGAAGGTTCGTAGAAACAGGGCAATACATGGTGTTCAAGCTGCTCATAGAGCGCATTAGCATCAGCATCGTCCTGATCGATCGCCGCTACTCCGCCATCATTAAGGGGGCTACGCACCACCCAACCGGTAACTCCCTGCACTCCACCCTCAATCCACCAACCATCGGCGATACTGAGACTCGGAATGCCGTTCAGTGCGCACTTCATGCCACTGGTACCGGAGGCCTCAAGGGGCGCTCTTGGGGTGTTGAGCCATAGGTCAACACCGGAGACAAGAGAGGCCGCCAGATCGATATCATAGTTAGGTAGGTATGCAACACGGATCAGATCCCCAACTTTAGGTGCGATATCATGGATCTGTTTGATCAGGTGTTTGCCCCAATCATCTCGTGGGTGGGCCTTACCGGCAAACACAATGTTAATCGGACCAAAGCGCGCAGCGAGCGCCTGCAATCTCGGCAGGTCACGAAAGAGCAGCATCGGGCGCTTGTACTCAGTTGAGCGCCTGGCGAATCCGATCAGGATCCCAGGGCCTCCAAACGACACGCCGTATTTTTCCTGAATTTTCTGCAGCAGGTTGGCGCGGGCCTCCCTATGCGCCTCCTGAATATCCTCGGTCGGTACGATAGTAACCTGGCGTAGCTGCTCGCTGCGTTGTCGCCAACCTGGCACGTATCGATCAAAGAGCTTAGCAAAGGGGGGTGCGGTCCAACGCACCGCGTGCACACCGTTTGTAATTGCAACGACCTCGGCCTCTGGAAACATCTGCTTTGTAACGTCCATGTGCCTGCGTGATACGGCGTTTACCGTACCTGAAAAACGGAGCGCAAGCTTGGTCATGTTAAGGGAGTTGTTTTCGAAGATAGGCAAGGCCTTCTGCAGATGCTCTTTGCTTAGGTATTGCTCAAGCAGATCGGCTGCGAACACGTCGTGTCCAGCCTCTACGGGGGTGTGGGTTGTAAATACAGAGCGCTGGCGAACCTGCTCTACCTCACTCTCCATATTAAAGGCCCAACCCTGCGGTATAAGCTCTAAGAGTAGAAAGGCCGCGTGCCCTTCATTCATATGGTAGATCGTAGTCTCAGGGTATCCGAGCGCTTGCAGCATCCGTACTCCACCAACTCCTAGTACGAGCTCTTGCAGAATGCGGGTATGTTGATCGCCTCCGTAGAGTGAGTCTGTAATGCGGCGATCGTTAGGATCGTTCTCAACTACATCGGTATCGAGAAAGATGATCGGAACAACCTGCCCGTTAGCTCCGACCTCGATATGCTTCCAGGCCTGTACCCGCACGAGGCGGTCTCTTAGCGGTACCTCGATAATCGGCTGACACCTTGTCAGGAGCTGCTCTGGATCCCACTGTTCGGGGGCCTCCATCTGCCATCCTTCGTTGTTAAAGCTCTGCCGCGCGTAGCCCTTGCGGTGTAGAAGAGTTACGGCAACCATGGGGACGCCTAGATCGGCTGCTGCCCTGATCGTATCACCTGCCAAGATCCCAAGCCCACCAGAGTAGGTAGGCAGTTCAGGATGAATACCGATCTCCATTGAGAAATATGCAACTGCTTTTGACATACGGACTAAGACCCTTGGTTATTTGAACAGTTTATCTCGTTCCTTCCCCATCCTAGCAGCCTAAGCGCCTCCTAGAAACCGATGATCGGTAGGGGAGTATTTGGATAACGGTGTTCCCAGCGCTTCGCCTAGGCGTAAGCACCTCCCCTGGGAACGCCGGTATCCGACCGGCCATGAAGGGGATCGTCAACCTGAGCATTTGTACCTAGCCACTCTGGAGAGTGGCGGTCCCAGGGCTTCGCTAAGGCGTAAGCCCCTCCCCTGGGAACGCCGGTATCCGACCGGCCATGAAGGGATCGTCAACCTGAGCATTTGTACCCAGCCACTCTGGAGAGTGGCGGTCCCAGCGCTTCGCCTAGGCGTAAGCCCCTCCCCTGGGAACGCCGGTATCCGACCGGCCATGAAGTGGATCGTCAACCTGAACATTTATACCTAGCCACTCTGGAGAGTGGCGGTCCCAGGGCTTCGCTAAGGCGTAAGCTCCTCCCCACTGGATAGGGGTAGAAGAGGGGGCATTAGCCCCTCCCCTCCCTCCGAACCGGACTGGCGGATCTCCCGCATCCGGCTCTCCAGTTATGAGTTTTACCGCGTAGCGGATTGGCATCGATCCTGAGCA
>JAPLFS010000019.1 GCA_026390555.1 Pseudomonadota bacterium | reverse complement strand
TCGCCAACTTCTGGATTGTTGTGAAGGACTCTGACATTGAGTTGATTTGGCCACCACTTTGCATTTGTGGTGCCCATGTTTGCCGATGTGATTGCTCCGCCCGAAAAAGGGCAACTGCTGGTTTTATTATTTGCCATGCTTAATTTATCTGCTATTTTTGCCTATAGGGCAAATTTTTTTGCAAAGTATCATAAGATTTGCTTATGTCTTGACCAACTATTAAACAGTTGCGTTACTTTAAGGAAACGAAGCGGCGCTTAGAAGTCCTCAGGTGACGGCTTGCAAGAGTCACAGTAGAAAAGCTCATTGGTAGCCTGCGAGGTAGGGGTCGCGATGATACTTTAGGATATCTGGCTAAGCTTTCAAGTCTGGGAGCCTCTCTGCCTTCATAATATCTGAAATTGTGTGCCTATCTTGGATGAGCGCTATAGATATGCATCTGTGCTTTACATCTGGAGCACTCAAGTGGATCTATCTCGCAAGTGCGTTTAGTGCAGGCAACCCAAGCACTCTTACGGAACTCAGCACGATAGTTGCTCTCTGGCTTGCTCTCTGCTTCCTTTGCAAAAGGAGCCTCGAATTTAGCTCGTTTGCCTCATCATCTTGATGAGTATCGTCCGTAGTATCTTTTGATGCTCTAGTAAGTCTTAGGTATCTGACAAGAGCGCTCTGCCAAAAGAACGCTGTCGTCAAATTATTCTGTGGCAAGGGTGGCAAGATAGCCACCTGTGTTGAACTTCCAGCCACTGAGTGCGAAATAGCGATGCGCCCCTTTGTTTATACGTGCTACGAAAAAACTGAGCAGGTGAGCAGTAGTAGCCCCGTGCCTACGATCTGTACCAATGATCTTTTCCAATGATCTTACAGTACCTTGCAAACTATCTTTGATGCGGCGCTGTGCTAGAGCCTCCGATAAGTCACATCCTCTCAATTATGTGACATAACCTAAAGACTAGAGGGATTCATTATAGCTCTGCTCTTATATCGAGCGTGACAATGATAGGTTAGTTAATGACTAGGGGGTATAGTCACATGGTTCTGGAGTTAAATTATTCGCGTTGCGTAGCTGGCTTACGCCCCTCAAATCGAGCTCGCATAAGCGCAGGCATCGCATCTGTAATAGCTTTACATCTGATATCTGCGTCATCTGGTTTCACGCAGTCGCCAGCATCCCCCAATGATGGCAAGCACGCTCAACCCATTAAGGAGTGTCCGCCTGAAGACAAACCACCCCAAAATTGTGATGACGTTAAAAAGATGGCCCACAAGAGCGCCATAAGCAGAGGATACGCCAATAAAAACAATAATGGCATCCCTGACGTAATGGAACGGCCATATATAGTGAACTATAACGATTGCTCAACCGGAAACGCTCACATGGCGTGTATGTATAACTCGGACCCATGTCTAAGCAAACATGGAAAAGTTTATGGACTAAGAAGTAACTCGGCCCACCACATGACCGTCCTGTACGAAGGGAAGGATGGAAAGACGTTTGAATGTGATTTCACTCCTGAAAGTAGCGGTATCTTCATCAAGAATAGAAGGGATACAATGGTCGGTACGGCGTATCCAGATGCTGGCGAATCAATTGATCCTCAATACGAGAAGGATGGCTGCCCAACAAACGGAGCATCTAGCAGCGCACTCAATCCAGGTGGTGGCGGAGGAGGAGGCGGTGGCGGTGGCGGTGGCGGTGGCGGTTCGATTCAGGACATACTGTTAGCGGCCATAATACAGCTTTTGAGGCAGCAGCAGAATCAGAATAATACAAATGACAATAAAGTGATAACTCCTACGCCAACCGCGACGCCAACGCCCCAACCAACTAGTACTCCGAATACCCGGAGTGCTGCTGAAAAGTTCTCGACTGAGGCCTCTGACGCGGCTATCGTGTCAGCGCTTAAGACCGCTGTCGATGACACCGAGGAGGAAGCGAAAGTAGCCGATTGGGAAACAAAACGTGAGGGGCTGTTCTAACCTAGGGGTACGAAAAGGAGATAGCAAAATTATGAAAACGGAGAGACTTTACAAACTAGTATTCAGCGCCGTCATCGGCTTCGCATGTGTGGTATCGCTGGGCACCCGCCATGCTGATGCTCAGGAGGGCCAGGACCAGCTTGAGGAGAGCAAGAACGCTGTCGTCAAATCATTCTGTGGCGAGGATGGCAAGCTAGCCACCTGTGTTGACCTTCCAGCCACTGAGTGCGAAATAGCGATGCGCCCCTTTGTTGATACGTGCTACGAAAAAACTGAGCAAGCTAAAGGAACTATCAAGCAGCCAGAGGCTGCCTTTTATTCCTGTTTTTGGTTTGAGTTCAACACGAAGTATCCACGAAAGATTAAACTCACCGATGAGTGCTACGCTGTCGCAAAAGAAGCCTTTCCTCTGCAGCCCCTACCACCTCACCTTGAAGAAAAGATGAAGCTCCTCAATCCTCCGGGCAGTAAGAACGATAATGGTGGGGAATTGGGTTACTAATACCAGCAAGGCTGTGCCTCGGATCAATTATTTGCTAATAGGCATTTGATCTTCCTGTCCTTTATTAGATCTAGTTGCATCGGCAGCTAATCTGCGAGATATGTTTTGGGTTAGCAACATTCTTGGCGTTCACACAGTGCTTCTCCGTTGACGAATTGGGCTTATACGAGCAGATAGAGTTGTTGCCAGGAGATGAGAACCTGGCCTCATTTATATCATAGTAAACTACAGCATCATAAGACGACGCTCCTAGTGCATTCTTACATATTTCTCTGTACTGCGGTCCGTCTGAGAGAACTCCGTTACTGTCGTTGTCCTTAGTTCCAAAGTGCAAGCTTATAAGATTACGGTTGCTAAGCTTAACTGGGGCGTGATTACACGATGCGGGTGGTGGTGGGCACGCGGAACAGCCGCATGGCCCCGGCGCTGGCTGACCACAGCCGCAGCCCGGATCCGTCTTTCCGCTATTGGCGACGCGGTCACAGCCGTAGCAGCTTTTACCATTCCCGCAGCCGCACCCCACATCAGCCGTCGCCCCGCATTGATTAAGCTGAGTCTCGCACGAGGTCATGCTAGGCCTGTTGCAGTCGTTGCAGGGAGAAGGATGTGCGCTGCAGCAAAGATTGTTCTTGTCCGGCGTTGTTGTGGTTCCGCACACCTGCGTCTGCTTCTCACAGAAGCTGCGATGGTCGACGCACCCCTCGCAAAAGCGCATCTCTGATGGGAGGCAGCAGTCCTTATATTGGGTTCGATCTCTCACTTTTTTACCGTTTGCGACCTCTGTGCAGTCATAAAACCCCTCAGGAGAGTTCACTTGCGTCTGTGCCCACGCCGAAAGGTCAGATGAGATGGTTAATGCTATTAGGGCGATAAAGAGTCTGAGCCAGATCATACTGAGTATCTCGGTATAGAGAACGAATAACTTGAGCTTATTTTTTGCCTAAATTTGTCCTGTAAGAATAAGAGCTTATGCCAGACTACATGTGGATGTCCTTAGGTTAAGAAGCGTTCAGGTCGCAGCTATCTCGCAACAACTAAAGAGCGCCTAACAGCTAGCGAAGGCCCCGGCTGGATCTCGATTGATGGGGAGCTGTGATGCTAGGCACCAAAGCTGCTGAATTAACTGGAAAGGCGTGACAGCCACGCCCCCTATGCGAGATAATGCAGAGTTATGTCATCACTGCAGATTACAAGGAACTGGATCTTGGGGGGCTACGGACTAGAGTACTCCGAGCAGCGCCCGATCAGCGCAGGCGCTCTCTCTGATCTGATCGATGGATTCCTGCGTACGGTGCTACCCTTACTGACGACCTCTTCAGAGGAGGGGACGCTAACCGATCTTAAGGGCCGCAATGCGCAAGATCTCCTTATTCCTGGAATAGTTGCAGCCCCACAAGACGAGCTCTTTCGAATGGGCGGAACCTCACCCCTACAAGCAACAAAAACTGAGTTTGACTACGCCCCCTTTGAGGTCTCGCTGCTCTCTCCATTTAAACGCTTTGAGGGCGCGCACCATATCGTGCACCAGCTTGAGCCACACCGTAGCGGCAGCCTCCCTGAATGGCTCCCCCTTAGGCTGCTTGGATATGCGGCCCCCATCAAGCCACGCTTTCTGCGCTTCGGGATAGAGCGTTTTCGAAGCATTCTGAGCTTCGCTAGCCTCGGATATGCCCCACAGGTTACCGACTCACTGCTTGTCGATTGCGTTGGTGGTAGCTTTGCTATACGCGTCACAAGCGAGCAGCGAAAACGGTCTTCAATGGACCCATTTGAAGAGATCCCTGCATTCCGCGCCGTCTCTCAGGTATTGAAAAGCGCGCTTCAATTTGACCTGCAGGGTGACGTTAACTCCGCCCTGGCAGAGCATAAATGATAACCACCTTTCCTTACTCCCTATCTCTTAGCTAGTATAACCCTGCCGTGGACACTTAGGTCCATTAAACTGCTTAACTGCAATCCAGAATCACATGTTGAACCGACGATCGTTCTCCTCCCTTTCATTTCAAAGTGCTGCACACTCGCTGACTATAATTACGGTGATAGCCTCCGTTATTGAGGGGCTGCTTGAGCGCTCAAACCTCCGTCCGTTCCTGTTCTCTCCACTTCACACCCTCTACGACCTTGAGCTGTGGCGCCCGTTTACAGCCCTCTTTATCGCGATATCGCCGATAGAGATAATCTTTACCGCACTGATTATGTACAGCATCGGGGGCTTGCTTGAATCGCGTTGGGGTAGGCGGCGATTTGTCACTATTATCTTTGGAATTCCTCTCTTAGCCGAGTTAGTGACGATCTTAATTGCAGCGCTATCTCCCGAGACATTCTTTACGGCCTTTTATCCAGGCACACGTCAGGTCGTTACAACGCTCTGGATAATGTTTGGACTCTCGTCATGGTTCTCGGGTCAGATGCTAAACTTTTGGGGCACCCCGATTACCGGCAAAACGTTCGCGCTAGTGGGTCTTGGATTTGTGATCTTAAGCGGCATATTCGGTTCTTTAACCGCTGTCATACCGGAGCTGATCGCAGCAGGACTAAGTTACGGCTATATGTATCGCTCAAGATTGCCTCGGCTGCGTCAAAGTATTGAGCTCTCCTACTATACCTGGAAGTTACGGCGCTTGAAATCTAAATCGAAGTTTCGCCTCGTTAAGGGATCGCGCAGCGATGATGGTGATCCAGATTCAACCGTGCACTAGCAGCATTAAAAATCACGTAACTATTTGTAAAAGCTACTTTTTATTGCGTTTGCTTTATATTCAAAGCAGGCTTCATAGCATCAATGCTCGCTGTTCATAACGCAACCAATTGACATAGCTAACAAGCGCAGGGTATACCACTAAAGACTCAGGTGAACATATCAGCTTGAAATGCGATATTTTGCATAAATTATGGAAAATGCTGTGAATTGCAACGTAGCAACCCAATACAAAGATGAGCCCCTGCTCAACTCTATGCGCGTAGGGCAGCGGGTCATTATCTCAGCTATTAAGAGCTGCCCGGCTGAGCTACTTCGCAAGCTTGTCTCGATGGGTCTAGTTTCCGGCTCTGAGGTTACGGTCACTCAACGCGGCTTCTTTGGTTCTCCGATCAATATCAAGCTCTTTGGCTCTGTGCTCTCTCTGCACAGCACTGAGGCGGCTCACATTCAAGTTCAACCACTATAAGGTTGGCCCCCTATTGTGGCGATTATTACTGACGTCGACGAAAACTACCCAAGGTCTATAGCGCTCGTCGGAAATCCAAATTGCGGAAAAACCACGCTCTTTAACGGACTAACCGGCTCTCGCTACAAGGTGGCGAACTATCCAGGCGTTACAATTGCACGCAAAGAGGGCTCGATCTCTCTTAATGGTGGTGGCTACGCTCAAATTATAGATCTCCCAGGTACATACGCACTCCTCGGCTCCTCTTTAGATGAAAAGATAGTCACGCAACTTCTGCGCGGCGAGCTAAAGGGATGCAGAAAACCGGACCTTGTGGTGGCGGTCGTTGATGCCACAAATCTTGAGCGGAATCTCTTTCTCGTATCTGAGTTAATAGATGCCGGTTTTCCGATCGTACTCGCTATTAATATGATGGATGCTGCTGAGCAGGCTGGCATTAAGGTATACGGAGAGCTTCTTTCTCGCGCCCTTGATCTTCCGGTGGTTCAAATTATCGCCCGAAGCAAGTTCGGATTTACCAACCTCCTTAGAGAGATCTCACGTGCGCTCCTTACCCCCTCCAGCTCCTCGAAACGGCTCGCCTGGCTGCCTTTAGAGCATGCCCTTAGAGCATCCCTTGAAACGCAGGAATCAGTGGCTACTAAACACCTTGATGCCGCTACAATTACCGCTATCGGCTCGCTGCGCTATACGTGGATTAGAGCTCTCGTAAAGAAAACATCCTCGCAACGCTCTGAGGATGGGTCGACCGTCAGCTCTGCACTTGATAGAGCTCTTACGAGCAAGCTCTGGGGGCTTCCGATCATGCTGATAATCTTTGGCATTATCTTTCAAGCTATCTTTCTGTGGGCGCAGCTGCCGATGGAGCTTATCTCAGCAACGGTTGAGGGGCTGAGTGCGTGGCTTGCTGCACTTCTACCGAATGGAATACTAACAAGCCTTATCACTGAGGGCATCGTACCAGGAGTTGGAAACGTACTGGTTTTTGTTCCGCAGATCGCTATCCTCTTTTTCTTTATCGGGCTACTAGAGGACTCAGGGTATCTCTCTCGAGCGGTGTTCTTACTTGATAATTTTATGCGCAAAGTCGGGCTGCAAGGGCGCGCATTTATCCCGCTATTAAGCTCCTTTGCCTGTGCGGTGCCAGGCATACTCTCAACGCGCTCAATCCCAAGCCGCTCAGATAGACTCGCGGCTATTATGATTGCGCCGCTGATGAGCTGTAGCGCTCGACTGCCTGTCTATGCGGTGCTTATAGCCGCCTTTATTCCAACAATCATGCTGGGTGGCGTTATCTCGCTGCAAGGTGTCACGCTACTTGGAATGTACCTACTCGGGATTATTGGCGCATGTTGCGTGGCGTACATCTTAAAGAGGTGTTTTTTGTGGAAGGAGTCATGCTTTCATGTGATGGAGATGCCCCCTCTACGTAGACCAGTTCTGCGAGTCGTTCTGCGTGGGGTTTATGACAACGTTATATCATTCCTAAAAAACGCGAGCACTCTAATCCTAGCATGTTCTGTGATCTTATGGTTTCTAGCTTCTTATCCCAAACCAGATCCATCGTTTACTGGAAATCCGGTTCAGGTCAGCTATGCTGGGCGGCTTGGTACGGCTATAGAGCCAGCCATTAAACCCCTTGGGTTTAATTGGGAGATCGGCATAGCGATCTTATCATCTTTCCCAGCGCGTGAGGTCTTTGTAACCACACTCAGCACTATCTATAGTGTTAATAACGATGATAATGAGAATCAGGGGCTTATAAAGACCCTGCAAAAACGCAAGGAGTCTGGAGATTTCTCAACACTCACGGCGATCTCTCTGATGGTGTTTTACGTATTTGCCTGTCAATGTATGTCTACACTTGCAGTATGCAAACGGGAGACCGGTTCGTGGGGATGGACCTTTGGAATGTTTGGCTACATGACCACTCTTGCATATGTAGCATCCCTTTTAACGTTCCAGATCGGATCTATTGTTTTTGAGTAGCGTCTTATTTTGCCTATAGGTACCGTAATCTATGACCCAAACAGTTATTGCTTGTGCTATATTACTAATCTCATCATTTTACGTTTTTCGGCTGCTTACTAGAGCGCTCTCTAAGAAGCGCTCCGGCTGTGGGAGTTGTGGGTGCGGCGATAAGGGAAAGCAGCCCTCTGCAACACAAGAGAAGCCCACTTCCAATTAACTCACCAGCGAAAGTATCAACAGGATTAGAAGAACAGTGAGCGATATTGCAACGCTCAAAAATATAGCCGCTGCTTGGCCCTGTAAGTTCACCTTTGGCCGTAGATCTAAGCGCTGAGAGAACGACCCCAGGATAGAGAGCAACCCGATACAGAGCAGCACTGTTCCCATATAGAGTATCCCGTTCGACGATTCGGAGGCCTGCTCCCCCTGCTGCTCAAGAAATTGCTCCGCATCTAAAAGCCCCGCTTGAATTACTAGCTGATCGCTACGCTCGCTTCCTAACAAGCTGCGCTCATCGGCCTGCACAGCCAGTACGGTATAATCACCGGGCGGTAAGGACTCATACCAAACTCGCATATCCCCGAGGGCAAGCTCGGTACTGGAAGGGTCACGTCTAATAACGATCTTATTATCAACGATCTCAAGGGATGGATCACGCAACATCTCCTTAGTTAGGATCAAGCGCGCCGGGTCGCTTATAGCTTTTATAATCCTACTTCCATCAAAACCTGAAAACGTAGACTGCCCTACGGTCTTTAACTCCGGTTGAAACTTAAGTAGCGGATTCTCATGCCCCTGTGGTTTACGAAAGCGAAAGAAGTCTATCTGTCCAGGGTGCCAATTGATTGAGTACTCAGGGAGTGAATCATCGGATGAACGCTCTTCCGACCATTGAAACATCTCTACCCGTCGTTTAAGAGCTAGGTAGGGGCCGGGCTTAAGCAGCTCATCCTCAAGCATCTCTCCTGAACTGAGCCTACCAGCAGCAACCACAAGCTTGTTGTTGTTACCGGGATCAGGGCTTGCAGCATCAATTGTAATAGCTCTACCGAGTGCTGCGTTAATATTACTCTGGTCCTTAAGGCTCCGTACCGTCCCACTCCACATTAAACCGAGCGCACACAGTAGTGTGAAAACCCCGAGAGATGCCCTGGACTTAGTTTTCAATGCAGAGAGCTTCACGATAACTATTCCCTAATACTATATAATACGACTAACCCTGGCTCGCATAAGAAGCGCCAACGACTTCGAGTCTCGGAGTCGTCCGTTACGGATTACCTCCTCCACCTCAGCAACCGAGAGCTTTATAACGGTTATGACCTCATCCTCATCCGGCGTAGCCTCTCTGGGATAAAGATCTTTGGCGCAAAATATGTGCTGAACTTCATTACAGAATCCCGGTGCCGGCAAGAGGGTGCCCAGAGATATAAGCTCCCTGCACGCCATGCCGATCTCTTCCATCAGTTCGCGCTGCGCGCAGAACTCTGGCTCCTCGCCCTTTTCAAGGGTTCCCGCCGGAAGCTCCAGTATGGACTCCCTAACCGAGTGCCGATACTGCTCAATAAAAACTATGCGCCCATCCTCCAGTAAAGGCAGGATAACAACCGCCCCCGGATGTTCGATCGTCTCGTGTACAAAGCGTTTACCCTGCGGCGATTCAAGTGTCTCTCTGACCGCCCTAAGTTTCCCCTCGTATAGGAGGTGTGATTCTATGACTTTCATCGCGTGTAACTAGTCAGCATATTCCAGAAATATTCGCATACGGTTAATGACACTCAATAGCCCCTAAGGGGCCGATTTGCGGAGCAAATCGGGGGTGAAAACATTAACTGGTCACAAAATCTATCGTCCCCGATCAGGGGACGAACAATCGAATTACCTATGAAACTTCGCCGTAATCTCAATAGCTTGAATCGCGACATTAAACTACGGTGACCAGTTACCATACCGTTACGTTACTTAACGACACACAATTGATCAATTGTAACTATTCAGCATAAACTAAAGGGGTCAGCATAAACTAAAGAGGATTGTACACTTATAAGTTAAGGCCTATGACCCTCCAATCACCCCCCACATCTGAGCGCCTTAGCGACTGGATGGAGCGCCAGCCAGCCTCTACCTCCTCGGTTGATATCAGTATCGTCGTTCCAGCCTTTAACGAGGAGCGCCGACTACCCCCGACCCTGATAGACATTATCGACCTCTTTGACCGTAAGGGCGCCAAATACGAGGTTATAGTCGTTGATGATGGAAGCTCAGATAATACCGCCGAGGTTGTTCGAAAATTTGAGCGGGTACGCGCCGAGGTGCGTCTAATACAGCTACCTAAAAACCATGGAAAGGGACACGCCGTTAGGCTAGGAGTTCTTAACAGCCACGGAGCCGTAATCCTGTTCGCAGACGCCGATGGTGCTACGCCGATTGCGGAGGTATCACGCCTGCAGGCCGCCCTTGCTGCGGGGTTCGACATTGCGATCGGATCACGGGCTCTGGCCTCACAAGATACAAAGGTTGCGACATCTATTCATCGTAGGTTACTTGGACGGGTATTTAATTACTGCGTTAATATTATACTCCTCCCATCGATCACAGATACTCAATGTGGCTTTAAGATGTTTACCCGCAAGGCGGCGCTCTTTCTCTTCCGTAAGCAACGCTCCGATCGATTTAGCTTTGATGTAGAGCTACTCTTTCTTGCCCACAAGGTTGGACTAAGCGTTAAAGAGGTGCCGATTAACTGGACCAACGTACCTGGCTCGAAGGTTAATCTGGTAATGGATGCACTGCTTATGTTCCGTGATATATTTCGATTCCGCGTGATGCACCGCAACGTTACTCGCGAAAGCTACGAGCAGTTTGAAAGGGACTCTGCGGCACTTGAGCATAGCGACCCAGTCAGCGCGCTAGGTCATAAATAGAGCTACTTGGCGCCTCCTACTCAACTTTAGGCGAGATCTTCAACTTTTTGGATTTACTATAAAACTATTGGGGGATATCGCCCTGTTGCCGATTACCATGGGCAGCTGCCATCTCAAGCCCCCGCCGCTCACCATCAAAGATGCGAGCAGCGATAAACTCAAAGACCTCTTGATGATGAGCGCTCATCATACGCAGCGCCTGCAGGCGCTCATCATCTGATATGCGAGGATTTGTCAGGATACTTCGCAGTGTGGCGAGTAGGGAGTCTTGGCTCCGGTCGAGATAAAATTGAACCTCTTCGATCTTTGAACGGTGTGACACAACGATACCTCTGTATAATGGACTATCTATCACAGGGTATCTATCGGTGCGCTCTCTCAAAAAAAGTAGCGGGAATTGGCTAGGTTCCGTCAAGCACCCCCTGTTTTTGCAATTAATCGCTCTAGCTTGCTGATCTGACTCACTGAGATACGGTGTCCACAGAACGGCACTCATGCCATACTGGTACCCATGACGTCACAGATAAATGGATACTCGCTGCTCGATTCCGGTAACGGTCGCAAACTTGAGCGCTTTGGAGATGTAGTCATCGACCGACCCTCTAGCTTAAGCGCCTGGAAGCAACGAAACAACGCATTATGGGAGAGCGCAGACGCTATCTACCTTCCCCCGGACCAATGGAGTCACCAACGCGCGCCCTTCTCCACCTGGAACACCGAGATAGAGGGGGTCAACCTACAACTCGAACTCATGTCAAATGGGCAGCTTGGGATCTTCCCAGAACATGCCCTCTACCTATCGCGCGTCGGTGCAACCATAGAGCAATTACGCGCGCGTGGCAGGAGTCCCATCCGTATTCTTAATCTGTTCGCCTATACAGGTCTCGCCACTGCATTCTGTGCAAAGCTACCCGACGTTATCGTGACCCACGTTGATCTGGCAAAGCGAGCCATCGAGTGGGCCAAGAGAAACGTGGAGATGAACATCGGGACGAACGATAAGGTGCGTTGGATCGTTGATGATGCCCTGACCTTTATGGCGCGCGAGCACCGTAAGGGTAATCTCTACGATATTATCATCATCGATCCCCCCTCGTTCAGTCGGGTCTCAAAGAATAATTCATGGACCCTAGAGGAGAAGGCCCCCGATATAGTTACGCTCGTGCTCGATATACTTGCGCCCGAAGCCGGGGTAGTCTTTTTCACAAACCACAGCTCCGCCAGTACATCAGATGTGGCGCGCAACATCGCCTTAGATAGATTTAATGACCGTGGTGTAGAGATAGCTATCGAGCCCCTAGCTATTAAGGAGGAGCTTACCGAGCGCATACTTCCTGCTGGGTCGCTAATCGTTCTATCACATACCACCTAACAGGGAGCTAAGAAGAAGATATGACAACTAAAGTAACCAACGAACACCTAGAACAACAGCTCGCCTGGCGCTATGCGACGAAGTGCTTTGATCCAGCCAAGAAGATCTCGGCTCGTGATTGGGCCTCGCTTGAGGCTTCGCTACTTCTAGCGCCCTCATCTTTTGGCCTGCAACCGTGGCGCTTTATAACTATCTCGGATCCAGCGCTGCGCGCAAAGCTAAGGGCCCACTCTTGGAACCAATCGCAGGTGGTAGATGCCTCGCACTACGTTGTATTTGCGGCACGCACTACCTTTGATCTCTCTCTGGTGGATGAGGCGCTACAGCACACCGCCGAAGTCAGGGAGGTAGCTCTCTCAACCCTAGAGGGTGGCAGATCGATTATCTCCAACTTTATTACCGCGCTCAACGAACGCAACGCCATAGAGCCATGGTGCACCCACCAGCTCTATCTTGCTCTCGGTATGCTACTCACCTCGGCGGCGCTGCTGCAGGTAGACGCCTGTCCGTTAGAGGGCATCGATCCGAACTTTTACAACGAAATACTTGACCTGCCACGACGTGGATTCTCGGCAAAGGTAGCTTGTGCCCTCGGGTATCGCTCAGATCGGGACCTCGGAGCAACTCTCAAGAAGGTTCGACGCTCAGCGCAAGATATCATTGAGCGCAGGTAGGATAGGGCGTTAATTATGGTGAAGGGCTCTCAACATAAGTTCCTGTTGCTTAGCCTGACGCTACTGTTAGCCCTAGCGCTGCGCTGGCCCTTGGTTGAATCAAACTCTAAGTATTTCTTCCACGAGGACGACGCGCACCACTTTAATCGCACGGTGGAGATGGCCCAGAAAAGAGATCTCAATCCGCACTATTTTAATAAGCCGGCCCTGCATTTCTATCTACGCATGCCGGTTATTTATGCAAGCGTTGCGTGGGCGCGCTTTCACGGCGAGCTTAGCTCCACCAAAGAGATTAGAACTAAGGACCCCTTTGGACTCGCTGGATACGCCTTTACGGCCTCACATCCAACAATTCTCACCTGGAATAGATCGTTTAGTGTGGCGCTTAGCCTTTTAATAGTCGGCCTAACATTTTTTCTCTCCTTACAGCTCGGCCTGGCGCTGCTACCGGCTCTTATGGCCGCCCTCTTAGTAGCGCTATCACCAGAGATGGTGCTCAATTCTCATCTGATCGGGGTTGATATACCGATGGCGCTTTTCTGCCTAGCCTCCAGTGCAGTTGGCGTCTGGGCCGCCTCAACTAAGTACTCACGCAAACGGTTGCTGTTATGTGGACTACTCGCGGGCTTGGCTGGCGCTTCAAAGTATAACGCTGCACCCATAGCGTTAGTTCCCATAATGCTCGCCTGGCAGCGCGATCGTTCCTGGAAAGGGTTTGGAATAGCCGCACTCTCTCCCGTTCTTGGGTTCCTGATTGGAGCCCCCTACTCCCTGATATCATTGCCGCAGTTTTGGCAGGGGCTTTCGTACGAGCTCTGGCACTATAGCGTTGCAGGACATGCCGGACACGCAGCCGAGCCTGGGGTTGAGCAGGCGCTTTTTTACCTCGCCTGGCTCTCTACCAACGGCATCGGCGTAGTTGCGACCCTGCTGGCTGCTTTCGGGCTACTCTCATGTATGCGAACTAACAGCGCTGCAACTAAGATCTTTCTCATCTTCCCAGTTGCTTATGCGGTGTTGATGATATCGCAGAAAACAAACTTTACAAGAAACATGGTCGCTATCGTTCCATACGCTGCTATCCTAGCAGCTGTAGGGCTACGCTATATGACACACCGATTCTCAAATCCGGTTATACAACGCACTACTATCTTCCTAGTAGCTCTCTATGCGTGTGGTCTCGCGGCCATTGCATCAACAAGCATCGTTATGCTGGCCACTCAACAAGCGGAGAGTCGTGAGCAGTTAGGCGCTTGGCTCACCTCTACGCGCAACCCCGATTCAGATGTCGCAATATCTGGGCCGCTTCAGATTTCACCCGCTTTGATACGGCTTCCTGGGGTCGAGATCTTTGATCCCTCTAAACGCACCCTCGCCGTACTGGTACAACAGGGGTTCGAATACATAGTGGTTCCAAGCGCAGATAGCGCAGATCTCTCGCTGTCACTTACCTCTGAGTTGGTGCTAGCAGGAGCGCCGTTAAATAAACATGCCCCTCAGAATCCAGCTCTTACTATTTTAAAAACAAACCTAGCTGCACGCCTTGCCGCTATGCAGCAGGCCCCGGCCGAGATGCAATTTGAAACGGTTAAAGAAGCTCTCTCGCCACGTTGCGGCGAGACGAATGAGGAGCACTGCTGGCTTAATAATATCTCAACATCTATCTCCCTCCCCGCCGGAACTACCAGGGTCTCACTAGAGATGATGAGCCCCTGGGCCGGGCAGGAGCTACGGGTTGTTTCCAAAGAGGGCGCAACGTTAGGGGCCATCTCCTTTCCGACTGCGGGGAAGTGGCGCACCTTTGCCTTTAGTCTATCTACCCCAGCACCTGTGCAGGGTGCTGCTGCCACACTAGTTGTAGCGCAGCTCCATTCTCCACTTGAAAGGAAGCTCAATCTCGATTCGCGCCGCATTGGGGTCGCGATTCGCAAAATCCTAGATAAATAGCCGAAAAGTGACCACATCGCGAAGCCCTAGTAGACATTCAGAGGCCTTAACAGGTAACCTTTAATCCTATGATTATAGTAACCGGCGGCGCTGGATTTATCGGAAGCGCCTTTATAGCCAAGCTAAACCAGGAGGGGATTCGGGATATCCTCGTTGTTGATGAGGCGCTCTCTCCTGCTCGTAAGTACAATCTAAAAGATAGAACATTCCTTGAGTTCGTTGATAAAGGCTCCTTTCTCGAACGGGTAAGCTCCGGCCAACTTCCGCAAGGTATTGAGGCGATAGTTCATATGGGGGCCTGCTCCAGCACAACCGAGACGAACGTTCAGTACCTGACACACAATAACTACGAGTACACAAAAACCCTAGCCGAGTACTCCCTCTCCAAAGGGATCCGATTCATCTATGCTAGCAGCGCAGCTACTTACGGCGATGGGTCGCAGGGCTATGCCGACGATGACGCTAAACTCGATACCTTCAAGCCCCTTAATCAGTACGGCATCTCAAAGCATAACTTCGATCTCTGGGCGCACGGTAACGGGGTGCTCTCTCAGATCACTGGACTTAAATTTTTCAACGTCTACGGCCCCAACGAATACTATAAGGACGAGATGGCGAGCGTTGCCTGGAAGGCCTTTAACGCTATCCAAGCAACCGGCTCCTTCTCACTCTTCCGTTCCCACCGCCCCGACTATCAGGACGGCGAGCAGAAGAGGGATTTCGTCTACGTAAAGGATTGCTGCTCAGTAATGTGGTGGCTATTACAGCACCCCGAAACAAACGGACTCTTTAACCTTGGCTCAGGCCACGCTCGATCCTGGAACGATCTCCTCTCTGTACTCTTTAGCGCCATGAAAAAGCCGTGGAACGTAAGCTACATCGATATGCCGCTCCAGCTTAGGGATCAATACCAATACTTTACAGAGGCCCCTATCTCTAAGCTGCGTAGCGCTGGATACACCTCAGATATTCACACCCTGGAGGATGGCATTACAGATTACGTAACCTCTTTCCTTCTGCCGCCCCTTAGGCACTGGTAGGGGTCGTCGAAACTCTCTGTCCCAATTTTGTATATTTTAACTCACGCGCCAATAAACTGGCACCTCTTAAAGCTCCGTATTCATCAAGTAATGATAATGAATACGCATACAAGCGATGCAGAGGTGCTGCGCTTTGAAATTGTGGTGAATGGAGAGGCGTATCGATCGCTTGTGGATGGTCTGCGAGGCAACTCAGTTACACCAACAGTCGGCAGCTCACTCCGTTCAAGGGTTACCGCTCAGGTGGACCTTCATCTTGCCTCGCGCAGCTACTCAGTTATGAGCCTGGGCCGTCACAGACTTCCGAGCGCCCTTGCTGTAAAGCCAGGTAGTCGCACCCATAATAGCCTCACTCGGCTCCTAGCTCGCTCGGTAGCGGACAAAGAACACTATGAGATTAAGGCCCTGATTCAAGAGGTGATAGCCGCTGCCCCTTACCTCTCTGAGCAGGCCCTTAGTATCTGCAAACGAGATATAGAGATCTCACCCAAAGCTGCTGCATCACTAAAAGTTGAAAGCCGCCTACAAACGGTGCAGCTCCTAAAGCAGATAGCTCCAACTATACTGCTCGACCTTGATGATTCCCCTACCCTTATTATCCCTGAGTCTCAAACAGAGCTGCTTGAGCGAGCCAGCGCGATCTTAAGATCGGAGCTCCAAGTGCTCACACCTCTCTCCACTATAACTACAGGCAATATAGTTAACCTCAGAGCTAAGCTATACATACCAGAGATACACGATGTAACTATCGATCTCTTTGCTCACTGGGGTAGCTACGATGATCTCGCACCCGCGTGGCAGGATGAGCAGGTGACGATCTCAAACTCCGATTCTGGAACATCAATAATCCAACACCGCTTAGATATTCCAAGTACGGGTAACTACGGCGCAACCCTCTTTGCGCAGGTGCGTGGGACAAGCGAGCAGATCTGGATCGGCAATCCGTGGCATGCAGATGCTAGATTTTGGATCTCTCATGATGACCTAGCCCTTGTTCGCCAAAGAGAGCTAGCTGTTGAAGAAAACGAGGCGCTAGCGTTATCAAGCATGCTGCGGGCCTTTCAGCCGGGAGGATCGATTGAACAAGCTTGCTTAGAGATCTCGCATAAAACACCACATATCGCCCTGGGTGCTCTGCTTAAGAAAGCTACTAATATTTCAGGGAGCATGAATGCTCTGCAAAACATTACTCCATCTCCGCATGCTACACTCTCCGCATCAACACGGCTAAACTACGGTATCGGCGAGGTTGTATTCACCTCTCCAGAGGGTCCACACGCAGCTGCTGGCGGCTTGGCGCAGGTTATCTCAGGACTTCCAACTGAGCTTTGTAGAGCCGGTATTCCAGCCACTATTATTACCCCACTCTATCGCTACGCCAACGGAAACAAGCACGGCTCCGCCGAGCAGATCCTCCGCAGCGGTATTAAGCTAGGAGCAGAGCTGGTGAAGCCCTTATACGTTGGCTCTATCACCGTACACGTTGGCCCAACCTACCACGCTGGCACAACCTGCATTCGAAGAAACTCAAGCGCTATTCCGATCAAGGTCTACCTTGCTCAGAGCGGCAGTTTACGCATCTTTCTGCTCACTAACGCCTCAGTATTCGATCGACTTTATCAGCCAGTATTTGCAGATGAGCAGATCCGGCGCGCAATTATCATTTCACGCGCCACTCTTGAAACGGTCGCAACAAAACAGTTCGGTATTCGTCCTAGCGTTATCGTATCAAACGATTGGATGACGGCCTGTGTGCCGGCGTTTTGTGCACTAGATCCTTCATACCAAGGTGTGGAATGGCTGAAATCCTGCAAAACCGTCCATATGATCCATAACGGCGGCGCTGACTATCACGGCAAACTTCCCGTAAACGTACACAACGAAGATCTCTGGCCGATGTTTAATCTAGCTCCGCAGGACTTCTTTGGATTTAGCGATCCATACCATCACAACCTACTTAATTTTTCGATAGCGGCCTCACGACACGTTTCTGGTGGAGTACTAACTGTATCTAAGCCCTATGCGCAGCAGCTCATTTCAGCTGGAGGGGGTGATGGGCTTGAGCATGTACTAGCAAGTAAGTCTGACAAGGTGTTTGGCATTAGTAACGGAATCAACCGTCCAGAGATCGACAGATACCTCTCTCTGTTAGCTGGTAGCAGCGGCGCACCATTTGAGAATCTCTCCGAACTCCTTACTGCTAAAAGCTCCGTTAAAGCCACCCTACAGAAACGATACGGGCTTGAGCAGGACTTAGCTGCTCCGCTAATTAGCTTCGTTGGTCGTATAGCTGAACAGAAGGGGGTGAGCCTGTTATCCGGTTTTGTCGCCGGCACAAACCGTTCAACCCTAGAGGACCTCCTGATTAGGCACCCAAAGCTTCAGATTATCGTTGCAGGCCCAACTACCGACGGGGATAGAGCCTCTGACGATCTACGCTCAGCCCTCGAGTATCTTACTTGGCGCTATCCGGGACGGGTGCATGCTCTCTTTGAATACGTTCCACACTCAACAGCGCTAGAGATAATCTTTGGCAGCACGATGTTTATGATGCCCTCCCGTTTTGAGCCGGGTGGCATTACGCAGCTTGAAGCCCTCGCCGCAGGAACTCTAGTAATCGGCAGAAACGTTGGTGGAATCTCGGCTACTATCACTAACTATGATGCAGCTATCCCCAGCGGCATCGGCTTTCTCTGTAACGATTACGATCCAACAGCATACGCCAACACCTGCCACTGGGCACTTGAGGTAACGGCATCAAGAGCGGCCTATGAAGAGCTGGTTTTAAGCGCTAGGAGCGCTAAACATAGCTGGTCGGATAGGGTTGAAACATACCGCGAGCTCCTGCAACAGATACTGCTAGATACTGCTCAGTGAGGAGTGCGGCAACTCGACCGCGCTGAATGGTTGCTCCCCCTGTTGATTATACTTGTTCATTTCGCGCCCCAGTCGTAGATCTAGGGCATGCGAACTCGTACACCGATAACCTCCCTCTTTCCCAGGCGCTACCGCGCCGCTATCGGCCTCCTGATAAGCCTGATTGCGCTGCTCTATGCCTCAGTAAGCTCCGCTGGGCCACAACGGGAGCATGCTATAGTGCTGCGAGTTATCGATGGTGATACGCTCCTCCTTCGTATAGCGCCCACTAGCACCGAGAAGGTTCGTCTAATCGGTGTCGATACTCTAGAGAGCAAACATAACAAACGTGCGCAGTTCCAGGCAGAGAAAAGTGCGGTAGACGTGAAGACGATTACTAAACTTGGAAAGCTGGCCTTCGAGAACACAAAGCAGCTTGCCCCAATCGGTAGCTCCCTTGAGCTTGAGTACGACCGAACTAAAAGGGATAAATATGGGCGGCTCCTGGCCTATGCCTACCTCCCAGATGGAACGATGCTTAATGAGCGGATCCTAGTAACTGGATTTGCGAACGTGCTTACCGTACCGCCAAATGTTAAATACGCCGAACGCTTTAAGCGCGCGTATCAGGAGAGCCGTTCGGCTGCGCGTGGCCTGTGGGCAAAGTAATCTTTAGATAGGCTTCCTGACAGAACCTAACGCTTAAATATACCTGTAATGTAACTAGTCAGCATATCCCAGAAATATTCGCATACGGTAATGACACTCAATAGCCCCTAAGGGGCCGATTTGCGGAGCCCGTCCAGCAGCGCAAGCTGCTGACGCAGCAATGCGGTGGGGGTGAAAAGCAATGCGGTGGGGGTGAAAACATTAACTGGTCACAAAATCTGCCGTCCCCGATCAGGGGACGACCAATCGAATTACCTATGAAACTTCGCCGTAATCTGAGTAGCTTGAATCGCGACATTAAACTACGGTGACCAGTTACCCTGTAATTACAACCCACTATACCATTACTAGCGGTTCGCTTATATGCCTTAAGTTGTGTATAATAAGATCATTACTTATGACAAACGCCGTGCAAAAAAAACTGCTCTCTACTGATTCTCCGGAGTACGGGCGGTCTATTATTCGTGAAGAGATCGCAGCACTCTCTCAGGTTGCCGAGCTATTAGACGAGCGCTTTAGCGCTGCTGTAGACGCTATCCTCTCGCAGGCCCCAGGCTCCCGTATCGTTGTTTCAGGGATGGGAAAAGCTGGCTTTGTTGCGATGAAGCTCTCTGCAACACTCTCAAGCATCGGGTTTCCAAGTTTTTTTCTGCACCCTGCTGATGCAGTACACGGCGACCTGGGACGATTTACCAAAAACGATATAGCGCTCCTTCTTTCTAATTCAGGAGAGACTAGCGAGGTAACAAGGCTCCTTCCTACCCTTAAGCAGTACGGTAGCTGTATTATCTCCATGACGAGCTCTGCGGCATCAACCCTGGCGCAACACAGCGATATCGTACTCGAGACCGGAAGGTTCCCAGAAGCTGGCCCACTTGGGCTCGCCCCAACAACGAGCACCACCGTTATGATGGCGCTTGGAGATGCGCTCGCCATGACCCTTGTTCACAAGCGTGGTTTCTCGCGAGAAGAGTTTGCAGCGTTTCATCCCGGCGGAGATCTAGGCCGCTCTCTGATGCTTGTTTCCGAGATCATGCGAAGTGGGGATGCTCACTGTGTGGTCAATGAATCAATCGAGACCAAGCGCGCTCTGCACACCATTACAGAGACTCGGGGTCGTCCAGGCGCAGCAGCGATCGTTAATAACGCGGGGGTGCTCGTTGGCGTATTTACAGATGGCGACCTACGCCGCTGCCTGGCGCACGACTCAGACTTTCTCTCTAAGCCTATCGGTGAGATATGCTCGCGCGCTCCTATATCAATCGGCCCTGCAAATCTGGCACAGGAGGCCTCGCATATCATCCAGAAGCACGGAATAGATCAACTACTTGTAGTTAATGAGCTAAATGTCCCGGTTGGTATCATCGATATTCAGGATCTTCTGGCCTGCGGAATGATCCGGCCTGAACGATAAAGCCAGACGGTTTCGCCCCAGCTAATTTACTAGTACTATCATCCCTGTGTACTTAATCGCTCTTAAAATGCTGCTCGGTAATCGTGGTAAGTTTTTCGCCATGCTCTTCGGCGTTGCGCTAACTGCCCTGATTATGACGCAGCAGTCCTCTATATTTATCGGACTGATGTCCAGAACGGTTGGGTTTATCTTCGACACACCGCAGCCCGACCTCTGGGTCATGGATCCAAAGGTACAGTTCGTAGACGACATTAAGCCCCTACAGGACACGAAGCTACTGCAGGTGCGTGGTGTGGCTGGTGTTGAATGGGCGGTGCCACTCTATAAGGGATTAATAAGGGCACGGCTTTCTAATGGAACCTTTCAAACCTGTAACGTGATCGGACTTGATGATGCTACCCTGGTAGCTGGCCCACCCGTTATGATTCAGGGCTCGCTGGCAGATCTCCGTCGAGCTGACGGGGTTATAGTTGATGAGGCTGCTGCCAACGGCAAACTCGCCGTCCCCGGAGCAAGCCCTTCCGATCCAAAGCAGCCCCTTAGGGTCGGAGATATTCTAGAATTAAATGACAATCGCGCCATCGTTGTTGGAATAGCTCGGGCAACCAGAACCTTTCAGTCTCAGCCGATTATTTATACAACCTACTCGCGCGCCATGCGCTTTGCTCCCCGTGAGCGCAAGCTACTCTCCTTTGTTCTTGCTGAGGTTAGTAGGGATGAAAACATCAGTGAGGTTGCCACCCGTATCACCCAACAAACTGGGCTTGCGGCCTATACCCCCGAGCAGTTCAAGGGTCTTACGATCCGTTACTTTATGCGCAGTACCGGCATTCCGATTAACTTCGGCATGGCGGTTGGTCTTGGATTCCTGGTCGGAGTTGCTATCGTAGGGCAAACATTTTTTAGCTTTATCGTTGATAACATGCGCTACCTTGGGATCCTTAAGGCCATGGGCGCCTCGAATAGACTTATCTTTATGATGATAATTCTACAAACCTCCTTAGTCGGCGCTATCGGATGCGCGCTCGGTATGGGGCTAGCATCCCTTACTAGCGTCATCGCTAAGAACTCAGAGCTAGCCTTCTACATGCCGTGGCAGGTTCCGGTAATAACCGCTCTAGCAACAGCGTTAATCACCCTGATCACAACGATCTTAAGTCTGCGCAAGGTTTTGCAACTTGAGCCAGCTATTGTCTTTAGAGGCTCATAATGGCGCCAGCGATATTCTGCAAGGGTGTTACGAAGAGTTACCTAACAGGAAAAACCACTACCCCTGCCCTACAGGGTGTTGACCTTGAAGTACGCTGCGGCGAGCTTTTTATGTTGGTTGGTCCCTCCGGTTGTGGCAAGACCACTCTAATCTCGGTCATCGCGGGGATCCTGAATCACGATCAGGGCGAGTGCCACATCTTTGAACACGATCTAGCCACGATGAATGAAGGCGAGCGCACAAGCTACCGCGGTAAGACGGTTGGCTTTGTATTTCAGGCCTATAATCTGATTCCATCCCTTACGGCGACAGAGAACGTCTCGATCCCGTTACTGCTAAACGGTCATCCCCGCAAATATGCGATGCAACGTTCGCAGGAGCTCCTTTTCAAGGTTGGGCTTAAGGATAAGATTAATTCGCTACCAAACGAGCTCTCCGGTGGCCAACAACAACGCGTTGCCATAGCGCGCGCTCTCGTACACGACCCTAAGCTGATAGTATGCGACGAGCCAACAAGCGCCCTTGATCACGCTACAGGGGGCGAGATTATGGAGATCTTTCGCCAGGAGGCCTTGACCGGCAACCGCACCCTCGTAATCGTGACGCACGATTCCCGTATCTTTCAATTTGCTGATCGGATAGGTCTTATGGATGATGGTCGAATTACTCAGGTTGTTAACTCTCCCCTTGAACTTAAACTTGAAAAATAGCTCAAAAATAGGCGGTTAAATCTATGTCAAAATTTTATCTCCTTCCGATCTTAGCTATCGTTGCGGTGATCTTCGTTATTCGAACCGTAATTATGGGCAGCATGCCGCCGCCCATCGCTGCTCCAGTTGTTCAACCTGCACAGGCTCCCTATGAAACCTTCGTTGCCGGCTCCGGAATTATCGAGGCTAGCTCTGAAAATATCTCTATCGCATCCCCTCTGGCTGGGGTTATTAAGGAGGTCTTTGTTAAGGCTGGCGATAAGGTGTCGGTTAATCAGCCCCTCTTTTCACTTGATGATAGGGCCATCTTAGCTGAGCTGCTGGTTAACGAGGCGCAGGTTACAAAGGCCAAAGCTAGTCTAGCTGATGCCGAGACGCAGCTTTCAATCTACAGGGGGGTAAAGGACGAGCGCGCCATAACTCGAGGCGAGCTACTAAAGCGCGAATCGGCGCTCCTTCTTGCTCAAGCCGGCGTTGCGCAGGCCGATGCAACCGTCATGGCATCTAGAACGACCATTGATCGCATGACGATTCGCTCCCCTCTAAACGGAGAGGTGCTACAGTTAAGGGCTCGCGTTGGTGAGTTTGCACCGGCGCAGATTATGATTACCCCGCTAATGGTGCTTGGAACGGTCTATCCTCTAGGCGTACGGGTCGATATAGATGAAAACGATGCGTGGCGCGTTGAATCTGGGCGCCCCGGCTTAGCCACCCTACGGGGCAACACGGCGCTCTCATTTCCCCTTACCTTCGTTCGCTTTGAGCCCTACGTTGTTCCGAAACGCTCACTGACTGGGGAGAGTACGGAGCGGGTTGATACGAGGGTGCTGCAGGTGATCTACTCATTCGATCGGGGCACCCTTCCGATCTACGTTGGCCAACTAGTCGATGTATTTATTGAGAGCAAGAGCTAAGCGCTTTACCATTATTCACCGCCTTACCTCATGCTCAACTCCTGAATGCACCTCTCAAGCGGCATCACGTCATATCCTTCAGACCCTTCAGATCTTTCATTTTTAGCATATAGCACGCCGCCGTGGACTAGTATCCGCCGATCCGCGCCCAACGCCGGGGCCAGCGTACGAAGTGCCTTCGCGTGCTCTCTTGTAGGCTCTCCAGTAAGTTTAATTTCAAAGGCCCAAAGCTGGCCGCGATACTGAAGTACTAAGTCGATCTCCTCGCCACTTGAAGTTCGCACGAAGTATGGTGTGGGCGTTCCTTGCGAGCAGTCGAGTGCCGCTAAGATCTGCTCAATCACAAACCCCTCCCAACTCGCGCCAACCCACGGCTTACTCAAAATATCATCGCCGCGTCCAACACCAAGAAGTGCATGCAAGAGCCCACTATCGCGAAGATATACCTTGGGTCGTTTAACTAAGCGCTTTTTTACGTTCACTTCAAATGGCACAAGTGCGCGAGTAAGAAACGCGCCATGAAGATACTCAAGATAAGAGTTCACAGTTTGATAGTTAATGCCGAGTGAAGCTCCTAGCTTCGACGCATTCCACTCCTGTCCGTGGAGCGCAGCGATCATCTTTAACATCCGTTCAGTAAGGATCGGTTTAGCTGGTAACCCGAGGTTGGGTAGATCTCGCTGTATAATCAGTTGTAGATAGCTCTCTTGCCAGAGCGGGTAACGCGCCGCATCAAGCACTCCACCATCTGGAAATCCTCCAAAGCGCCAGAGCGCTCTGGTCTCTGAATACGGCACCTCGCCGAGAGAGAGCGGTGTAAGTTCAAGTAGCGCGGCTCGCCCTGCCAAAGACTCCGCAACATCCTGCATCAGTGCAGGGGCGACTGAACCAAGGATCAGAAAACGTCCAAAAACTTTTCGACGAAGATCAATTGCCGCTCGCAATCTTGGAAAGATCTCCGCAAAGGTCTGCGCCTCATCCAATACGATCAGATCATTGGTGTTGCAGAGATTGTGCCAATCAAGGTCTAGCCTTAGTCTCTCACTCTCAATCTCCAGGTCGTAGTACCTAGTAGAGAGAGTTTTCGCTAAAGTGGTCTTTCCACACTGCCTGGGACCAATAAGCACAACCGCCGGAAATGCCTCAAGTGCTTGTATTATTTGTGTTTTCTTTCTACGCAGTAGCATGCCATGCAAAATACAAAATGTTTTGTATTTTGTCTAGTGCTAGTTACGGTTTACGGAAACGACACAAGCTTAACGCCCTGATTAGCTACCACAAAGGTGGCCTTCGTGTTGGAACTCTCAATAATTGCTACATCAAAGGTCGCATCCTCCGATTCACGCGTAAAGATCGCTCTCTTTTTCCACTCCCCGCTCTGCTTCTCACCCTGTTTTTCACCGAACGGCCCGTAGACAACGAGCTCCCTGTTGCCGAGCGCCGCTACGTATTGCTCCCCTCCGATAGTAAGATCAATTAACTTTGAGAATCCGTACTGCTGCTTATCCCGATCGATAAGTTGCAGGGCAAAGCGTCCAGTATCGTTATCCTTCGTCAGAAGGCTCAGGCGTCCCTGAGCTACAGCTCCATAATTTTGGTGCCAACCATCTCCGATCACGATAGTAGTTTTGGGTAATTTAGGAAGAAATAACACGCTCCGTACACCCCGATAGCTCGGCAGTAGGGTTCTTATTCCATTCTCAAATAGTAGTAGGTCCCCATCCTCTCCCTGCTGATCGCCGTAGGGTCGCCCAATAGCGATACTCTCCATAGTCTCTCCGAAAACATCCACCGCGTCCCCCAGTCGCAACGTAGCAACCTCGGTAAACTCCCACATCGCAGCTGGTTTGGGGGTAAGATACCCGGTTTTAGTGGTATACTTAGCATCGAAATAGGTCAGCCAGATCTTCGAACCAACTGCGGCCAGGTACGCTACCTGACTGCGCTCGCTCTGAGCCTCAAAGACAACTCGCGGGGTGGCACCACTCTTAGGCAAAAGCCAGATTTGGATCGGCGCGCTAAGATCGTTTCTGCCCATTCCGGTTGCATAGAGGTAGCCCTCAGCAACTGCTGTAACCCCATAAACATTATGCCCCGTGTTGATCCTTCGTAGCTCGCTAAGAGCCCCTTTTTTATCAATTTCCAAAAAGATCAGATCGCGTGCGACGGCGTCGTAAGCTGCCGCACCCTGATTTACACTCTGATTTACACCCTGATTTGCACCATGATTCGCACCACGATCAAGCTGAAACAGTGCGGTCACATCTTGGTATTCAGCTATTGCGGGCGCCGGTGTAAATACAGGCAATACCGCTATCAGGAGGGTAAACCAAAGGCCGGCATAACGCATACTAATCTCCAAAATGTCCGTCTGTAAGGGTCCTTAAAATTGCTACTATACCTCTTCATCTTGGTCCATTAAGCCGAGATCCCCAAGCTCTATTATGAAGAAAATAACGGGTACCTATCACCTTAGAGCTGGCGTAAGTTTAGGGCGGGGTAACCCCGTTCCAATGTGTTATGTATTTCGTAGGGGTAAATAGTTCCTAATTTCCATATCAATCAAGGCTGATGTATAATGGTGGAGATGTTAGAAGCCCCCTCCATCCATTCCAAACCGCAGCAATCTGTAGAGTCTGCGCCTGAAGTCGTCAGGACCTTCACTGACTATCCAACAATTCGTGAAAAGGTTGTACTGGGCTGCGAAACAGGCCGGGTCGTTATTCTTTTTACCGATGTCGATGGCACCCTCGTTCTGGGAGCCGGTCACCACGCGCCTGAAATTGAACATGGCCAGCGTGATATGGAAAGGTTAGTCAAAGCGCTAAACGCACAAGGCGCAATTATCATCCCGATTACGGGCAGTCACTTTGACTCTGGAACAAGCACGACACACTCTATCCTGGATCGAATCGAGCGCGGGGTGCTGCCTCATGTCGGAGTGTCCGCGCCCGATTCGTCCTTTGCTGTCGATGCATATGTTTCAGATGGTGGTGCCAAGTCAGTGCACGCTCTAAGTGGTCAGGATGTGAGTTACGACTCGTCTTACATAGCATCCGTGCAACCTGCAACGCTCGATTATGATCAGCTTCTTTCTCATGCTCAGTCACTTGCTGCCTTGATAAATCAACGTAATCTCTCGGACGAAGAGCAGTCTCTGATTGCAATGTATGATACTTCCCGGGAAACTTCGCGAGTGTTCCTGCAGCCAGGAACTGCGAGTGGATCTCACCGAGGTTCAAACAAGATAGCCTTTTATTTCTATGCCAGCTCGCTCGATGAGCGCGATCAGATAGAGGCTAGTTTCGCAGGTCATGTAAAAGATTTTGGTATGCGGGTTGTTTGTTGCGAGGAAAAGGATGCGACTACTGCAGCCAGACGCCACCCGATGCTTGCAGAGCCTGCCGACAATGTGCGGCTCCCGTTAAAGTACTGCCTCGATATCGCTCCTTTTGATAAGGGCATGGCCGTACGTCACTTTTCAGACTATGTCTTACATCTGATTGTTGAGCAGGTTCTGGCCACAGGAAAAGAGCGGCCAGCTCTTGAGGTATGGGCGTGTGGAGATTCTGGAAATGATTTTTCTCTGATGTCATCCGATATCGTTACTCATGCGGTTATTGTTGGTGGTGCCAGCAAGGAACTGCTTCGTCTCGGGGATCGGCTAAAGGAGCACGGCAAGAGCGTTTATATTGAAACTGATCCATCCCGGCTTGGCCCTACGAGCATAGCGCAGGCAATTCTCGGCAAAGAGTACTAAACTGATTGCAGAATTGAAGTGACTCGCTCAGTTCGTGCGCTGATCGTTCCTGTTTTCAACAAGCCTAGCACTTCCATCATCTTCATATGACAACCAGAGGGTCGCCAGATTTTGGCGGATATTTTCGAGCGTTACCTGCTCAAACGGGAGTACGTACTCTTCGATGAATTTGCGATTCTCATCGTTCTGAATCTCAATACGGCCCCGGTTCTGACGATGTGCTGCGGTCTTCTTGAAATCCGTTGCAAGGAATACTGACTCGCTCAGGCTTGGAATTCTGCATGACCAGGTACCCTCAAATACTAGTACCCGCGCATGGCCTACCTTAGTCGGGATTGAGTCTGTGATTTCACATGTCTGCATGTTTATCTTGCGCAGATTGACGGTCTCGGCGCCGCTCAGAAAGTCTTTGCAGATATCTCCTAGGCGAGAGAATAGAATTTCATCCTCCGATCCGAGGTAGGCAGCGAGCGCTTCCTTGCCCTTTGAGTCAAAGAGCTCGCGGCGGTGCAGATCGTTAAACTTTGGGGCTCGAATCGGAAAGTTGTCACAGGGAACCAGGATCGATGGAATGCCTGCATTCTGGTAAAGAGCGCTGAGCAGGGCACCGATCTCTGATTTGCCGCTACCGGATGGCCCACCGACAGAGATCACCAGTTTTTTCGCGGGATCTGTGTATTTATTCCTGAGCCAGTCAAAGAGCAGGTTAGTGCGTGCTCTGTGGCTGATATTGATTTTAAGGATGTCCCCATTGTCGGTCTTAATGGTCTCTTCGCCGTCAACAATCGAGCTGTTCTCAACATTAATACCGATTATCTGATCTATCTCATTACCCAGTTTGCTGTTTTCTGAGCTGCTGTTATTCTGCGCCATACTCTTCCATCCTTTATAAGTCGAAGTTAGTATATTCTCTGTTGATATGTGAAGCTGTCAAGTCTCACACATTGCGGCTAGATCGGCCTCTTATAACAGATAATCTTGCTTTCTTACCCCCCCTTTCTGAAGCATTTTTTTTACTGCCCGCTTAGGTGCAGGGGTTAGTGCTCTTGGCATTTAAGTCAAAAAGGCCCAAGTCTTTAGTCTAAAAACAACAAAAACTCTAGTTATTTAAGATGCTTGACCGTTGTATGGCGGTAATTAATGGAGAATAGATACGTTGGTTTTAAGTTGTTGACTGGTTTAATTTGGCATCTTAGCCTACCCCTCTACGTTGAGTATGCTCCTCATCCTGTGTCAAAATGGGGGGGTTGCCTTGTCTGTACTAAGAGGTGATTAAAGAGATGTCGAGCAAGCAGTTAGAACCAAGTTCTCCCGTTGTTTTCAGTCAAGAAAACCTAATAACAGCCAGTTTCCGGACAAATTGGGATATCGATCAGACTACCCAAGCCCTTTATCCCCCCGGCAAAGAGCGTGATTTGGAGGGAATTAATAAGGTGCTTGCAGAGGCGCTAAGTATCTATAATGACATCCTCGGACCTTTTCCTTACGTTTCGATCACTTTTGCAGACTCATTAGCACGTAATGCACAAACACCCTCTCAATACACGCAGCTTCATCTGACGAGGCCACGGGGGGATGTTGCCTCGATTGCAATCGACATTGTTACTGACGCAAAGAAGGGCGATCGTTATAGCGATATCAGCTCGCGAGTTTTTGGTAGCAACGTTAATGGAGAGATTCGCCCCATTCCTGAATCGCTCGGCAACCATTACACTATCGACCACGCTCGCCACATGTTCAGATTTGCTATGCGTTGTCAGGAGGCCGTGGCGCGATTCCAGAATGATGATGTCGTACTCCAGGTTAATCCTCAAGGTATTCAGGAATTCGTCGATCAACCACTTGGTGGATTTAAAGATACCGGTGGTCAGAACAAGTACGTAGAGTGCTTTGCGCGCGCACTGGGGAAAACTACTCATAAGGGCAAGGACCAGCCGATGTGTCAGATCATCCTTAACCGCAGCGGGCCATCGCAGACTGAGATACTTGCGAGTTACACTCCCCAGCAGTTCGGTGGGGACCCTGCAGTTCGCAAGGGAGTTCACTTTTTTCCTGATGAAAATGTCTGCCTCTCTTTCGTTGAAGACTCGCAGCCTCAACAATTCCGCCTGAAAGAAGACTCCCATCCACATTGGGAGAAAACAACCCGTGAAAATTTTTCTGACTCGACGCACATAGATTCAGTAAGCGTATCCGAAGGTCGCCTAGCTAACTTCGGAATCGCTGATGGTATGTATATGATGCAGGATCCCGGGCCAATGAAAGAGCTCGCAGAGGCGAGTCTTGCGATGCTCGGCTATTTTAAATTTGGTGCGAAGTCCGAAAATAAGACCGTTGGCCGTAAGATTATACTAGCAGATCACTATGCTGACGCGGCATATCTGGGGGAATTTATCTCCCGTGAAATCGGAACACGCTTCGAAAGCTACTTCTTTATTCACTCTCTCGGGACATTCAAAGCTGAAGGGCTAGATTATCCAAAT
>JAPLFS010000018.1 GCA_026390555.1 Pseudomonadota bacterium | reverse complement strand
CTTGTGGCGGTGCGCTCTACTTCCGTAGTTTTGGGCTCGTCGTCTATAACTGCTACGGCGACCGCGGTAACGACGATGTGTCTGCGTCTCGGTCGCTACCTTCCACGAATTAAAAACTTGATCCTTGATTCTTGGATAATTGATCCCCTCCGGTAGGAGGGGCAGGAATTTGATCCTTGATCCTTGATCCTTGGTATTTGGGTTATGGGGAAGCTTGGGGAGGTTACCCAGACGAAGCTCAAAGAGCGCAGTCTGGGTTCGGCGGTGGGTGAATAGTTACGTTATCGCTTAAGTTGTTTAACCGCTTTAAGCTTTTCAATGTCCGCAAGGTCCTGCTTCCTGCCGGCCAGTTTTTTTAACATAATCAAGTCCGCTATAGCTACGACCTTCAATGAAGTATCCGCTATCTTTATTTTTTTGGCTCGTTTGATAAGGGCCTTGACGTTCGCGCCAACTATTCGGTTGAGAATATCCACACGCAAAGGAGGAATTCCAAAGACATATAGTAGACCAGGGGTCGCCAGCTCATCTACGCTCAAGTTGCTGATGGGAGCACCGAATTCAGAGAGTGCCGCAAGCAGCGCCTTGGCATTTTTCTTTTCAGGAACGATGAGAATGTCTAAGTCTTTTGTGTAGCGTGGCTCCGCGTGAATTCCGACCGCATATCCGCCAATTACCGCGTAGGCGACTTTATGCTTTGCGAATACACGCAGTAGTTCTAAGAAATCTGGGTATATCATTTGTGTTGTTTTTCAACTGATAGTCGAAGGTAGTTAGATCGCAGATTAATGAAAATTTTTCTTCATAAGACATGCGCAGCGTCCCATCTAGGCGACTTAGGTCTCCGTGGTCGGAGTCTTTACCTACAAAGGCAAATTGTTTCTTAGTTATGGAGCGGTTGCGCATACGTTAGTGTTTTATTATGGAGGGTCTTCTCAATGTCCGCAAGGTACTGCTCTGGTCCCCCCTTTCTTGAGATCTAAAGTAAGCAAGATTCTCTGCCGATAGTCTTAGTAAGGGAGCTAAAAGCCATGCCGGACCCGATCACAAAGAAACTCACGATAGCTGAGTATAAGGAAGCGCAGACAAAGCTCAGCGAACTAATGGCAAATGCTGTCACTGGTTTTGCGGCCGCGCAGAAGGTTGGAGATTTAGATAAAGCTAAAGCATGGAGCGAGACACTAGTGCTGCCTATAGCGAGCCTTAAGGAGCAGTTCCTGCAACTCTCTCCACGGGATCAATTTGTGTCTAAGTACTCTGTAGAGAAAATTAAAATTAACGCTCACCAGGTACGGTTTGTTCTACCTAAGGGTGTTTCAAGGATAGATTTACTTAATGAGGCGCAGGGGATAGCAAGGGGGCTTTATGGGCGAGATGCCGTATGGCCCGACCAGCTTAAAGATTGGCAAAAAGAGGATGATTTTAGAACTAAGACCACCTCAACAACTAAGCTAGGGATAGATGGGCGGGTTAAAGAGCTTGATGCAAAGAGCCGAGAAGAACAGGAGAGCGTTATAGGTGAGATGGCGCCGTTAGCTGACCTAGCTGTAGCGCATACAGCGTTCTTTATTCTAACCGGAAAGGATCTGTTTCAGGGGCAGTTTGTGCGGGCTTGTGGCGGTGCGCTCTACTTCGATAGTGATGGGCTCGACGTCAATGACTCCTGCGGCGACTTCAGTATCTACGTTGTGTCTGCGTCTCGGTCGCTACCTTCCACGAATAAAAAACTTGATCCTTGATTCTTGGATAATTGATCCCCTCCGATAGGTCATGTTGGTACGGGGTCACGGCCATTAAGTTAAGGACTCAATCGCCCACAAGTCTATTTATTTCCTCCGCCATCAAGCTGAAATTAAGCCTGATTAGAGTGCGGCTATGGGGCCACCTCTCTTAACTTAATGGCCGTGGGTACGGGGTCACTCCTGGTCCACGATGTGGCGAAGCGCGCTAGGTATAAATGCTCAGGTAGGCGATCCCTTTCATGGCCGGTCGGATACCGGCGGTCCCAGGGCTCACGCCTCACCCAATAGGATAACGATGCTCCAGAGTTGTAAGAGAGGGGATACCGCGGTCCCAGTGCATACGCCTCTCTTCTACCCCTATTTAAGCCCTGATTGGCCCAGATGGGATCTACCGTAAAGTAAGCAAGGATCTCTGCCGATAATCCTATTAAGGAAGCTAAAAGCCATGCCGGACCGGACCACGCAGAAACTCACGATAGCTGAGTATAAGGAAGCGCAGACAAAGCTAAGCGAGCTAATGAAAAATGCTATCACTGGTTATGCAGCCGCCCAGCAGGTTGGAGATTTAGATGCGGCTAAAGCATGGAGCGAGACACTAGTGCTGCCTATAGCGAGCCTTAAGGAGCAGTTCCTGCAACTCTCTCCACGGGATCAATTTGTGTCTAAGTACTCTGTAGAGAAAATTAACGCTCTCCAGGTACGGTTTGTTCTACCTAAGGGTGTTTCAAGGATAGATTTACTTAATGAGGCGCAGGGGATAGCAATGGGGCTTTATGGACGAGATGCCGTATATCCCTCCCAGCTTGAAGATTGGCAAAAAGAGGATGATTTTAGAACTAAGACCACCTCAACAACTAAGCTAGGGATAGATGGGAGGGTTGAAGGGCTTGATGGGAGCGCCTTATAGAGAAGCAGTGGGGTGAGACGCAGATGGCGCCGTTAGCTGACCTAGCTGTAGCGCATACAGCGTTCTTTATTCTAACCGGAAAGGATCTGTTTCAGGGGCAGTTTGTGCGGGCTTGTGGCGGTGCGCTCCGCTTTAATAGTTATGGGCTCGCCGTCTATTCGTTCGGCAACGACAGTAGTATCATCGATGTGTCTGCGTCTCGGTCGCTACCTTCCACGAATTAAAATGATGACATTCTTAACGCATGAGCGAAGCGCTGGGAAAGCCTTTCTCCAGCGAGTGATAAGGCCAAGTACCTTTGATAAAGATGGATTGGCTGAGCGATCGTAAAACTAAAGCTGCCGCTCCCGCCAATGCGTAATCATAAAGCACTCGCCGGGCTCGACCTTCAGATCCGCGTTTCGTACATGCACCTTTGGCCAATCAACAATAGCAAATGGAGAGACCTCAACCGTTGTACGTGACCAGACAGTACGCGCAGCGTGCTCCTCTGTACCGAAATCAAGACGGCTCTCTACTGCCCCAAGTATTGGAAGCCCTGAGGAGATAAAGTTCGGCAAGGGATCCTCTGCGCCCTCAGGTGTCGTGTACTTTAACGCTACCGAGGGGGTAGTGGCGTTGATGTTATCCTTAAACCAAACAGGGGGAACGGCCAGCCCCTTAGTTGTGCGTATGCTTGCCCTGATCTTTCCGGCAGATTTTGGGACGGTTGCAAAAAGACCATCGGCCTTTGTGTTAATAAAGTAGCGGGCTCCTACCGGCGCATAACGGGTCTTTAATAGCTCCCCGCGAGGTGAATAGATGCGTGGACAGACCACTATCGATCTAGTCGAGCAGTCCCTAATAGGGGGAATTAATATTAGAACGCTCGTATTCTCCTTTCCTTCAAGCCAGATCGGGCGCGTATGATCATACGGATAGGTAACAGAAAGCCCGGCAGCCTCACTGGCAAAACGGGTATGAGAGCTCTTTAGCAGAATAGCATCCTCACCTAAATCAACCAGGAGCGAAAACTTCTGCCCCTCTGTAGCAATTCCGGAGGTTGCAACGTTGTCAAAGAGTATCTCGCTCTTGATCTCACTCTCTACCACCGTAAGGGCTGCTTTAAGTGCTGCATCGGATCTAACAAGGCTCTCTGTACAGAGCTGTTTTTTAATCTTTTCACGTTCCTTATCACGCGAAGGAAGATTAATCAGGCTCGTCATTAGGGCTCTCTGAGAATCGTTTAAGGCAGAGGCCGCAATCTCAGACGATGCAGGATAACCCTCCTGTGCCAGTAAGGGAGAGGGGATGGTTACTAAGAGAGCTATCAGCCAGTACCGTAGCAAATAGAGGAATTGGTATTGCATAGTTATAAGATCCTTTGAGCGAAGTGCCTCAGCTAGATGTTGTCTAGTGAGCCCTCTTTTGGCAATAGGCTTCAGTCCCCAAGGCGTGACTGAAGAGCTTTTAATTGCTCCGCAGTTCCGATATCAACCCACTCTGCATTGTAAACTAGGGTGCCGAAAACCCGCTTTGTAGCGCGAGCGGCGGCGAGATAGGGCTTTATAATAGAGAAAATGTTTTCGTCCCCCATGTAATTAAAGAGCTCACTAGAGGCAACGCTGATACCACAGAACCCAAGCAGCTCGCCCTGATTAGGGGCGCTCAGACCCTCTCCGCTCCAGCCGATTATATGACAATCTCGGTCGATAAACACCCCGCGACTAGATTCGCGGCGCATAACAGCCAGGGTTCCGATCGCTTGGCGCTCCCTGTGAGATGCAAGCAGCCCTGCCAGGTCGATAGTTGAGTATACGTCTGAGTTGTGAATTAAAAAGGCGCTCTCTGAAGCGAAGAACTCACGCACCTTTTTAAGACCCCCTCCGGTATCTAGCAGTTGCGGCTCCTCAGAAAAAAGCACCTCTAGCCCAAAACGCCCCTTAGACTCAACGAACTCAATTACCTGTTTGGCGTGGTGGTGCACATTAATCGCAACTGCCCTAACGCCAGCCGATTTAAGTCGCTCAATAACACGCTCTAGCATCGGCACGCCGCCGATAGTCATAAGGCATTTTGGGGTGTCGTGCGTAAGCTCTTTAAGCCGTGCGCCTATGCCGGCTGCAAAGATCATGGCTTTCATGAACGTAATCTCCCTTAGTGATAACTTGCTCGACCAGATTAAAACAAGAGGAGCTCTGGCAACAGATACCAACCCCTTAAAGAGCGCCCTCTAGGGTATTAAGATGGCTAAGTAGTTTTTCTGCTCGCGTTTCCTCAGGATTCTCCCGTAATATTTCAGTGAGGGTCCCTCTAGCTGAATCGTAGCGTTGTTGCAGAATCTCAAGCTGTGCAAGGTTAAGGTGCGCAGCGACTAACTTGGGGTTAGCCAGGAGTGCCGCTTTAATGTAGACCTCGGCCATGTCGAGCTGTCTGCCCTTAAGTAGCTCAGAGGCCTGTCTGTTGACCGCAATAGCCTCTGTGAAAAACATCTCTAGGCTCTTTCTGTCGGTACACCACTGCCTAACGAGAGCAGGACGTGCTGGAAACGGGGGAGCCTTATCTAAATACTCAATTTGGCGCAGGGCGCGCGCGCGAAGCTCCGGCGCGCGTTGAGATCCATCCAGCAGTGCGGTACGGGCATCAGCGAGCCTGCCTTGAGAGGTTAATAGGCCGGCAAGATTGTGCAGCGCTGCGTAATTTGATGGTTTGGCCTGAATGGCGGCTCGATACTCCCGTTCGGCCAGGAGCTCACACTGAGCACCCGTATAAATTAGAGCCAGCATATAGCGTTGTTGATCAACGGCCGCCGCCTCTATCTCCCTATCTAGCTGCTCCAGGGCGGCGCGTAGCTCTCCATCGTTATAGAGGGCGATTCCGAGATTTAAATGGTTGCGGGTCGATGCAGCAGAGGCCTCTAGAGCCTTACTAAAGAGCACACGATCGGATCTCCACAGAGAAGATCGTTCGACCGAGCAATACGACAGAATAGCACAGAGGGCGACCGTTACTGTAAAAAAAGGACGTAAAGAGAGCCGTTCCCAAAGCAGCAGCACGCAAGCTGGAAGGATAAAAGCAGCCGCAGTGTATACGAGCCGTACCCCTATCATTGATTTAAGCATAATGGCCAGGACGGACGGAAGAAAGGCAATAATTCCAGCAATATAGAGCGCTCTTACTAGGGGCGATGAGTGTAGTGATCTGATTAAATATACTACCCAGCCCAGAAGCAGCACTCCGCAGGCAGCCCCAATCGCTAAGCTCTCCCCAGTTAGAGAGGATCCGTATTCAATCCGAAAAACGGGGGGCCACGCTATGGTGCCCCAGAGGTGCAGGAGCGCAAGGATTCCGATCTTAAGGGAGACCCCCTCAGTGGAGGAGACCCCGATCGGGTTATCGAGCGCCAATAAGCGAGCGATAAACCAAACAAGGGCGGCGACGGCGTAGGGGATAAGATCTCGCGGGCTAACCTTGCGAGCTGCTCCCGTTGTTGATGCGAGCAGGAGCGCTAGCAGGGGGGTGATGATCGCGGACTCCTTTGAGAAAAGCGCACAAGCGAACGCCGTGGCCGAGAGGGTGCTCAGTAGAATATTTATTCGAGCTTTCCTGCGCGCCGTGAGGCAGAGTAGGACTGATAGCAGCATAAAGGTTGTTGCGATTAGATCGGTTCTTCCTGAGATCCATGCCACAGATTCTGCCAAGGCTGGATGAACCGCAAAGAGGCAAGCCGCTAGCGCCGCAATTAGGCTTGGGACAGCGAGTTCAACGAGGACGCACCATACCAATGCAACGTTAGCCGTATGAACTATGATATTAGTAAGGTGATAGCCTTTAGCTGTTAATCCGCTACGCGCGTAATCAACCATGTAGGAGAGGGCTATCAGGGGTCGATAGTAGTTGGAGTGCCCAGCCTCGGTCTCAGTGGACCAAAAATCGCTTGAAAAAAGGGCAGAGACAGAACTCGTTTTAAGACTTACCTCGTTCTTCTCAATCAGGATATGATCATCCCAGACAAATCCATTACGCAGAGAGTCACTCCATACCGAGACTGAGAGCAGTAGTGGTATCAGTATCCATCTGTTTAATAACGGCACTATAATAATCCCAGCGCCTTTAAATTATAGTGTATAACCTGAGGCTGAACTTGGGTTGAAAAACTAGCGGCGATATGGTTCGCTAACTGTTCAGAGAGGTATACAGATCGGTGCTGGCCGCCGGTACAGCCGAAGCTTACGTTCATAAATTCAAAGCCACGACTAAGAAAATTTGTCACAGCAGAGCTTACAAGAGCAAAGGTGTGCTCTCTAAAGGCAGCTACCTCAATAGAGCCATTAAGGTAAGCTATCACCTCACTATCCAGCCCAGTTTGAAGTTTAAAATGCTCCTCACGCCCCGGGTTCGGAAGCGAGCGACAATCAAACACAAAGCCCCCACCGTGACGACCCTCTCCCAGCGCAAAGATATGTGCAGGTAAGGGGGCTTTGTAAGAGAAGCTTGTAATTTCAAGGATCATGGGAGCTGTTTTAATTTGGCCTAATTTATTCATGGGGTCTCTCTTTTTAGTGCCTCAATAAGTGCATCAGTGCACTCTAAAAATCCTGGCAGCGCGATCGGAAGTTCCGGCGATAGTAGCGCTTTTCTGAGCGTTTCAAGCGCTAGCGGAATATTACGCACAAAGTATTCTTTGCCCGCGCCCAAGCCCTCGCGCCCATAAACACCAAGCACCTGCAACATGCGGCTAATAATAAAGCCCTGATAGAAATGAAGAAACTCCCCTTGATCTAACGAGGTATAGGTCGCAGCAGCCTGGCAGTAGTGGTTCAGCAGGGACTCACGGGTGGCATGCGGTATCTTAGCACTTGATTGATAGAGCAGCGAAACAACGTCGTACTGCAACGGGCCCTTTCTACCCCCCTGGAAATCGATAAAGAACGGCTTGTTGTTTACGATCATGATGTTGCGTGCCTGAAAATCACGATACAGAAAGAAGCCGTTAACAGCTTTTGCCAGAAATGAAAGTAGGCTTGAGAGATCCCCTTGCATGCGGCGCAGATCCCAGGCAGGTAGTAGCCGCAGAACCAGCTCTCTCTGAAAGCTCTCAAGATCGTTTGAGAGGGCATCTAGCGAGAAGTCAGCGCTTGGATAGCAGCGTGAGAAGTCTATGCTAGCGCTATGTTTAATCTGAAATTGCGGCAGATACTCTAGCGCTGCACGGTAAAGATCTTCGACCGAGGAAGGGAAGGTTTCAACAGAACGCTCCCGCGCCAGAGTCAGATTATCAAGTAAGGTATTATCGCCTAGATCCTGCTCAAGATAGGCGTGCGCCTCAGGTCGATATAGGTAGATCTCAGGAACCGGCAACCCAGCCGAGCGAAAGTAGCGAGCGAAGTATACGAAGGCATCGTTTTCACCCCGATCTGGATTAAGTACCCCCACCATTGAGGTTGCCCCACCCGTTAGGCGATAGATACGGCGCTGCGAGGCGTGCGGGCAAAGGGGGGTGACAAGGGTCGGAGCCGAGCCTGTAACCTCTTGAAAATAGGTGACTAATAGTTCTTCGTCGGGCTTGGCAACCATATAAGGCAGTGTAATTGCTGAGATGCAGGAATACAAGCCAACTCGTACGAGCCGTTATGCGCCCTATTATCATCATAAGGAGTTGAAGGAAGGACTCAACACGATGCAACGGGAGCTAACAAATCCAGAGAAGGCGGCGCTGACCCTATTAGGGTTGGGCAAGGAGGTTGCCACTCAGGTCATGCAAAACCTGAACGAGCACGAGGTTAAGACCGTCAGCCGCGCCTTCCTAACCGTATCAGAGGTCGACCGCGAGACGCAGTTTAAACTCTCTCGAGACTTTCTCAAGATGCTCAAGGCCGGCGATACCATGCTGGTCGATGGACGCGAGTTTGCAAAGAGCGTTATCTCAAGCGCCTTTGGAGAAGCTGGTAGCGAGGCCTTACTCGAATATATTACCGGTGCCAAGAAACAGCCGATCGGATCCATTATCTCTGAGGTTCCACAGAAATCCCTCTATGGGTTTATCTCAGCGGAGCATCCACAAACGGTTGCATTCCTAATGACCATGATGAACGCTGATCAAGCAGCCATTGTCCTTAAGCAGATGCAACCTGAGATGCAGACCGATGTTCTTATCAGAATATCTAACCTTTCAAATATCAAAGCCGATATTATCGATGATGTACGAGAGGTGCTACGTGGACAGCTACGGGGCGGAGACTTCAAAGACGAGGAGATCGGCGGGCCTAAATCAGCGGCAGATATCCTCAACTTCGTTGATAGAACGAACGAGGAGCGCATTATTACCGAGATTGAGGAGACCTTCCCGGACCTAGCCGAAAAGATCCGCAATCTTATGTTTACCTTCGAGGATCTTAAGAAGATCGACGACAAGGGCATCCAGGGTGTTCTTAAGGATGTGCCACGAGAGCAGCTCGTTATCGCGCTCAAGACGGCTAGTCCAGAACTTAAGGACCAGATCTTCAGAAACGTATCGCAACGTGCAGCCGAGATGATTAAAGAGGATCTTGAGGCGCTCGGTCCAGTTAAGCTACGAGATGTAGAGAAGACGCAACAATCGATAGTCGATGTTGTACGTAAGCTCGAATCCGAGGGTAAACTCGTGATCGGCGGCGGTACAGGCGAGGATCAGCTGGTCTAAAGAGAGCCCAAGCCACCTGAGCAGGTCGCGGCGCGCAAAAGCCTTGAGCGCGATCGAGGATCTATAGTATTAAACCGTAATGACACAAGAAAACGGCTTCCGTAAGGTTGAATCACGCCCCCACCTTCCCACCCTTGAAAATGGTGTTGTCGCGCGTTGGAAGCAGGAACGGACCTTCCAGCGCTCCGTTGAAGAGCGTCAGGACAGGCCGGAATTTATCTTCTACGACGGACCCCCATTCCCGACAGGGAATCCGCACCACGGAACTCTCTTCGTCTCGATCCTTAAGGATGTAGTTGGGCGCTACAAAACGATGCGCGGCTACAGGGTGCCCCGTACCTGGGGTTGGGATTGTCACGGACTTCCTATTGAGACGATCGCTGAGAAGAACCTCGGACTAAAGGACAAGGGCGAGATTGAGAGGACCGTTGGTGTTGCTGCATTCAATGCCGAGTGTCGTCGCATCGTATCTGAGTTTAATGACAACTGGCGCAAATATATCGATCGGATCGGGCGCTGGGTTGATATGGATAAGGCCTATAAAACCCTCGACCGCTCATATATGGAGTCGGTTATCTGGGCCTTCGGTGAAGCGCACCGTAAGGGATTAATCTACAAAGACTACCGAGTTTCTCCCTACTGCTATCGTTGCGAAACGCCGCTCTCGTTCTCAGAGATACGGGTAGATGATAGCACCCGACCGAAGCAGGATAGAGCCATCACCGTTACGTTTCCTCTAACAGGAATGCAGGGGGTATCGGCGTTAGCATGGACCACTACACCGTGGACCCTACCATCAAACCTAGCTTTAGCAGTTGGAGCCGAGATTGAGTACGTAGTTGTTGAGAGCACTCTAGGTCATTTACTGCTCGCAAAGAAGGCGCTTAAACGGTATGAGCGCGAGCTGGGTAAAGAACCAGTGATTATCTCAACGCATACTGGAGCTGAACTAATAGATCGCAAGATACGGTATCAGCCACTCTTTCCATACTTTAAAGAGAAGAACGCATTTTTAGTTATCGGGGCAGAGTTCGTTTCAACTGAAGATGGAACTGGGATCGTGCATATGGCGCCCGCCTTTGGCGAGGATGATTACTGGGGATGTCGAAAGTATCAGATCGAGGTTGTAAATCCGGTCGACTCAGCAGGTTGCTTTACTGAAGAGGTAAGTGATTTCGTCGGACAGAACGTGCATGAAGCTAACCCGGCAGTCGTTAAGCTCCTCAAAGAGCGTGGTGCCGTAGTTCGTGATGAAACTATCGAGCACAATTATCCGCACTGTTGGCGTTGTCGTACTCCGCTTATCTACCGAGCGCTTGATGCGTGGTACTTTAAGGTTGAGGCGATTAGAGAGCGACTAATCGAAACTAACAAAGAGATCTCGTGGTATCCAGAGACCGTTAAGCATGGGCGATTTGGCAACTGGATTGAGAACGCCCGTGATTGGAATATCTCGCGTAACCGCTACTGGGCAACCCCTATACCAGTTTGGGAGTGCAGTGATTGCGGTAATCAGAAGGTTTACGGAACGGTCTCTGATTTAGAGAGGGACGCAAGCACAGAGCTACCTGACCTACACAAGGAGTTCCTCGATGCGGTAGAGATCCCGTGCGCATGTGGCAGCAAGCTAAAGCGCGTGCCGGAAGTTTTAGACTGCTGGTTTGAGTCTGGTTCGATGCCGTATGGGCAATACCACTATCCATTTGAAAACGCTGAGCACTTTCGTTCTCATCTCCCTGCAGATTTTATTGTAGAATACACCGGACAGATTCGGTGCTGGTTTTATTATCTGCATGTACTCTCAACGGCGATCTTCGATAAGCCAGCGTTTAAGCACTGCATGGTGCACGGTAACCTGCTTGCGACGGATGGCAAGAAGATGTCAAAGAGCCTTAAAAATTACACGGATCCATTTGATTTAATGGAGAAGCACGGCTCCGATGCGTTACGCGCATATCTCTTCGCCTCACCTGCGGTAGGGATTGAGGATCTACACTTTCGTGACGATGGTGTAGAGGGCATGGTTAAATCGATCATGCTTCCGATCTGGAATGCACTCTCGTTTTTTACCTCGTACACTGAGGTGGATGGTATAGCGCCCAAAGATATTGAACTTGAGGGGCAGGCGCTGACAGATCTCGATCGCTTTATACTCTCAGAGGTTGAGATCCTTAAGCGCTCCATTACAGAGCTACTGGATGGCTACCGTATTAATGACGCAATGCGACTCTTTGCGCCCTTCTTAGATACCCTCAACAACTGGTACATTCGGCGTAGCCGAGAGCGGGTCTGGTCGGAGGACCCCCGGTCACCCGAGAAGATGGCTTTTTATGCAACCCTCTACGAGGTGCTGACAACATATGCGCAGTTAATAGCTCCGCTATGTCCATTTATTGCCGAGCTGGTGTGGGAGCGGCTCGGATTTAAGGAGAGCGTGCACCTTTCGAGTTGGCCAAAGGTTCGAGAATCTCAGATCGACCTAAAATTATCACGGCAGGTTAATTTAGTGCGAGCGATGGTCTCAGCGGGGCTCTCTGTGCGCGCGCGTGAAAAGTTACGCGTACGGTTGCCACTGGCAGTAGCAAAGATAGCGGGGCGAGATTCAATGGCGCAGGAGCTTGCGCCGTACATCCCAGTTCTGTGTGGAGAGTTAAACGTTAAATCGATTGAGTTTCTTGAGGATGCCTCCTCAATAGCAACGCTTAGCGCCAAGGTAAATGCGCGCGTTCTAGGTCCGCGCCTCGGTGCGCGTGTTCAAGAGGTTATTCAGAAGGTGAGAAACGGAGAGTTCGAGGTAGTAGGTGAAAACTCAATCAAAATTGGGGATATCACCCTTTTACCAGGGGAGGTTGAGGTGGGATTCTCAGGAAAGCCAGGCCTTGCGGTAGAATCAGGAGATGGATTCGTGGTCGCACTCGATATAGCAGTTACTCCAGCGCTTGCGCTGGAGGGCCAGGCGCGCGATCTGGTGCGTGAGATCCAGGATATGCGCAAAGAGGCAGATCTTAATATGGCGGATCGTATCCGTCTTTCAATTAGCGGGGCGCAGGCTCTTCTTGCAGCACATGAAGCCTACATAAAGTCAGAGACCCTCTGTATTGAGGTGGTAGCAGCGCTAGGATCGCCCCTTGTTGAGCGCACCGTTAGCATAGAGAACGAGACGCTAGTTTGCGGCACTGTTCAGATAGCTTTGGAGCGAGTTGTGTAGAGATTTGATAGCTCTAAGTTCCCGTGGATGATGTTGAGATGTATCAGACATTCGTAATGCAAGCGTAGGCGAAGCGCTGGGAGTGCCCTTCTCCAGAACGGCTAGGTATAAATTCAGGAGTACTATCTTTTTCATGGCCGGTCAGATACCGGCGGTCCCAGTGCTAACGCCTCGCCCAATAGGATAGGGATGCGGAGCAAAGCGGGGGTGAACGGGGGTGAATAATTAGTGGTATATTATCTTCTTACTATCCGTCTCTGTGATATCTATATCCGGTTTCTCCATAAAAGCGTCCAGAGGATCCTCCATATTGGAGGAGTGCGCATAAAAACGGCGCTCTAAATCCTTGGTCATCTGAGAAACGTGCTTCTTAAAGCAGATAATCCTCCAAGCGACGTAGCACATAAGCATACCGAAGCACAGAAATACTATAGCGATAGCACCTAGAAAGAGCTTTGGCGAAAAGATTACGACTAGCGCAAGCGCTATAAGTAGCAGCCCTGGAATAAACGGTGCCCCACGTTGACCGGATCGCACGACCTTAATCGAGACAGATGGACCCCAGCTTTTGATCTTTGATTGCATTAGGATAGTGTACAGCAGAAGGTTGGGTTTAACCACGTTCTTTGGGAGTATCGCGACTATTTTCGTAAGCACGCATCGTATGACGGAACAACTAAGCAACTTAGGCACAGTTCTTGAGGCGGCACGTCGTCAGGTAACCATACTTTCCGAACAGGGAGAGGTGGTTACGGGCACGGTATCGACCAAGGCGATTAAGGTTGTTGTGGGTGATACGGTTACCTTTGAAAATAGAAACGGTAGGATATTTGTAACAGCAGGGTCCCACTCGACGCATAATCTCTATCGATCGTACCGAGGGGTACTCAAAAAGATGGGAGCGAACGTAGATCTGCTCTTTGTGATAGGGGCGGTTGGGCAGATCCTGAACTCAGTTGTGATCGATCGCATGTTGGTTGCGGCACGGGTGCAATCTATCCCTACAGTATTAGTTATAAACAAAGTGGATCTAGGACTTGAGGAGCTCTCCCAGCTGCTAGAGGTGTACCGCAAGATAGGTATAGAAGTTATCTGCTGCAGTGCGAAGTTGTCGCAGAACATGGAGCAGATAGAGGCGCGGATAAATGCCGATGGGGTGCGCATTGTAGCTCTGTGTGGAGTTTCAGGTGTTGGAAAGAGTACTATCCTTAATCACATGATCCCAGAGGCAGAGAGAAGAGTTGGTGAGGTAAGTCATAGGACCGGGCAGGGACGGCAGACGACAACGCAGCCGCGCGGATTTTTATATAATAAGACCGGGCAGAGGATTATAATAGATCTTCCCGGCGTTCAGTTCTTCGGGCTTTCGCACGCCTCCGTTGAGGGCGTTATGAGGGCATTTCCGGAGTTCGTAGAGAGCGCAGTAGGGTGCCGTTTTGCCGATTGTCGCCACTTGCAGGAGCCTGAGTGCGCTGTGCGGGATGCGATTGCAAACGGCACGATTGCTTCCTGGCGTTACGACTCATACCTTCAGATCCTTGAGGAGATAGAGGATGCACGAAAATACTAGCGATAACACAAATTCTACCATGGGTACTGCTGCTCATATAACAACACCGAAATTAACCTGGACAGAGGTGCTCAGCGGAGAGCGGGAGCAACCCTATTTCCGTGAGCTGCTAGATTTTGTTGAGTCTGAGCGCCGTACAGGCACCGTCGTATATCCAAAAAACGCCGAGGTTTTTAACGCCCTGCAATGTACCCCATTCGATCAGGCCAAGGTGGTTATTATCGGACAGGATCCCTATCACGGACCAAATCAGGCACACGGTCTCTGTTTTTCTGTCAAAGCACCAACGCCTCCTCCGCCAAGTTTAGTTAATATCTTCCTTGAACTTGAGGGCGACCTCGGTATTGCGAGGTCAAAACAGGGAGATCTTGAGCCGTGGGCTCGGCAGGGGGTGCTTTTACTTAACTCTGTCTTAACCGTTGAGGAGGGCAAGCCAGGCTCGCATGCGTTACGGGGATGGGAGCGATTTACGGATCGGATCATTCGAGAGTTAAATGATCACGGCTCACATATAGTGTTTATGTTGTGGGGCGCCTATGCGCAGAAAAAAGGGGCGTTCGTTGATCGTGCCAAGCACCTAGTACTTGAGGCGCCGCACCCTTCACCCCTTTCGGCTTACCGTGGGTTTCTTGGATGCAAGCACTTCTCTCAGGCCAATGACTATCTATTACAGCACGGACTAGTGCCGGTAGATTGGCGCTTGTCTGACCATTTATAGCGCGTAACATACTGAAATAACAGCTGTAATGTTGGCACGTCTAGTGCAAAGCATGGTGCATAGGAAAAGCACCATATGCGTATCGATTTTGGAGCCTCATACAAAGATATCTCGGGCCTGCTTAAGGCGCCAGCTCACCATGCTGTAAAGGACGAGAGCGTTTCGTTTGAGCAGGATCTGAAAGGCGTGCTTACCAAAACCGCCAAACCTACTGAAACGATAGGGGATCTTCAAAATCCACCTCAATTTGCGGCCATTAGAGAGGGGGGCCGAAATCCGCTGGAGGAGTTTAAAGCGAGCCTGAGACTCCCCGATTCAAGCCTTGAGATGCCCCGTATGACCCCGCTTGGAGCTAGCGAGAGCCAGCCTATTCAAGTGGTGGACACGGCACAGAACGTCAAAGTTCCGACGGTGCTTGAGGTCAAGCGCATAGATCTACAGAACGCTCCGGTGATTGCTGAACGGCAAGTGCCGCAACTCGCAACGCAGGAGATCCGTGCTCGGCTGCACTCCCTGAGTGAGAAGGTTGGGCTAGACCCAGCGCTATCAATGGCGGTTGTTAAGGCAGAATCTAGTTTTAATACAACAGCGGTTAGCTCCGATGGGCACGCCTCAAAGGGACTCTTTCAGCTCCTAGATACAACCGGCAAGTTTCTCCTCTCCAAAGCTGGGGATACCGAGAGGAGCTACGACCCCTTTAATCCCGATCTTAATATGGAGCTCGGCACCTCTTACCTGAAGTACCTGCACGATATCTTTCGTGCGCCGACCGATCTCCCCAATAAGCTAAGAACCCATAAGGCTGTTGATGAAACTTCGTTAGAGAAGTTGGCGGTTGCGGCGTTCAATGCTGGTGAGGGTAGGGTAGCTTCTGCTCAAAATCGTAGTGAACGGGCAGGACGTGACCCTGCACACTACGACCATGTGGCCCCATTTCTTCCCCGTTCGACCCGTGAGTACGTTACTAGGGTGATCGATGGTAAGCAGCTTTTCTAGTGCTACATCGAGTAGTTGCAAGCCATGCCCTAGCCTAAAGCCAACTCTTGGCAAGCTCCTTGCTCCTTTCCATCTTTGAAACGTCATGACGGCAAAGTTTGCCGTTGAGACGCAAAGACCCGGACCAGTTTAGGAGAACACAGTACCAGCCCAAATTATAGTGGGCTGGTCAGCCAAGGAGAAGATAAAATGGCGATTAATATTCGAACGAACCTACCCTCGCTAATAGCACAAAGAAACGTAGATCAGTCGAGTGAGCGTCTCAAGACATCATACGCCCGATTAGCGAGCGGACTTAGGATCAATCGAGCAAGCGATGATGCTGCAGGTCTCGCGATAGCAGAGGGCCTGAAGGCAGAATCTGCGATAGCAACGGTAGCTATTAGAAATGCTAACGATGGTATCTCTGTTATTTCGATAGCAGATCAGGCGATTGGACAGATCGGGGCAACCTTGAATAGACTTTCCGAACTAGCAGAACAGAGCGCCAACGGTGTATTCGACCATGTACAGCGTTCGGCGATGCAAAACGAGTTCTCAGCACTTGCAAGCGAAGTTGAACGTATTGCAGTAACGACCAAGTTTAACGGGCTGAACCTACTGAGTAGCGGCCAGTCACTTGTGTTCCAGATCGGTTTCGACGGAAGCTCGCTCTCACGCTTATCTTACGACAACGTTGACACAACGTTACAAGCGATTGGCCTAGCAGCAGCGGGCGAATCGGCACCAACCTACTCGATTTCAGGAGCTACCGTTGCAGAGGCGCAATCCGCTGCTCGGCTGGCGCTAGATGCAATTGCGCTTGCGGTAGTTTCGATTAACAACAATCGTGGTCGACTTGGAGCATTGGAGAGCCGCCTTCATACCTCGATCAATAATCTGCAAGTTGCTCGTGAAAACTTCACAGCGGCAGAGAGTCAGATTAGAGATGTGGATGTTGCTACGGAAGCTGCGGAGCTGACGCGCCTTAGCATCTTGCAACAGGCCGGCGCTGCGATCTTGGCACAGGCCAATCAACAGCCGAAGTTAGCCCTGCAGTTACTACAGTAAACGCCTAGATAGGATGCGAGTATGGGGTTAGGCATTAAAACAAATGTCGCGTCCTTGAGAGCTCAACGTAATATAAAGCTCTCAACTGAGACCCTGAACCAGTCGTATCAAAGGATCTCAAGTGGATTGCGTATCAATCGCTCGACCGATGACGCGGCGGGTTTGGCGATTGCGCAAAGTTTACGTGGAGATACCCGCGTTTCAGCTGTCTCCACTAGGAATGCTACAGATGGTATCTCTATCATCTCTATTGCTGATGGAGCTATTGGGCAGATCTCACAGGTACTGACGCGCTTGGTTGAGTTGAGCGAGCAGTCTATTAACGGGGCATATAGTAATCAGCAGCGCGCGGCGCTACAAAGCGAATTCTCTGCGCTGCTAAGCGAGGTTGAGCGGGTTGCACACACTACAACGTTCAACGGGTTGCAGTTGTTGAGTGGTGGTGGTGGCGTTTCCTTTCAGGTTGGTTTTGATGGGACCTCGCTCTCGCAGATCTCGTTCTCAGGTGTTCAGGCCACCCTGGCGTCGCTTGGCCTGGCGGCAGCGGGATCATCGGTCCATACCTATTCTTTATTCGGAGCGACAACTCTTGAATCCCAATCAGCTTCAAGGCTTGCGCTCGATGCTATTAAAGCCGCTGTTACCTCAGTTACAAGAAACAGGGGTACCCTCGGTGCTGTAGAGAGTCGCCTTGCTATGACCATTAGGGATCTCGCCGTAGCGCGCGAGAACTTCCAAGCCGCAGAGAGCGCTATTATGGATATAGATGTAGCGGCCGAGAGCACGGAGCTCTCGCGTTCAACGATCCTGCAGCAGGCGGGAACAGCCATCCTGGCACAGGCCAATATGCAGCCCCGTTTGGTTCTCTCGCTGCTGCGTGATTAACTTTCACCCTTAAAATGAGCATCCTCTGATCGGGGATGTTAAATTTTGTGTGAATAGTTAATGTTACAAAACGCAATTTGCTCTGCAAATCGACCCCTGATAGGTTAGCACCCCTTGATCCAGCCGGTAAGAACCCCCTATAATCGCACCGTTATCATGGAGTCATGTATGAATATAAGCGACATAGCAGAGTTCTTAGGATCAGAGGCCAAGTCATTACTTGAACATACCTGTAAGGGCATCCCAGCTACACAGATCTCACAGCCGGGGCCAGATTTTATCGAGCGGGTATTATCCCACTCCGACCGCTCGGTGCCAGTCCTGCGTTCAATTCAATCGCTCTATGATCATGGCCGCCTAAATGGCACCGGATACCTCTCGATCCTGCCAGTTGATCAAGGCATTGAGCACTCAGCAGGGGCTTCATTCGCAAAGAATCCAATTTATTTTGATCCGGAGAATATCGTGCGCCTTGCTATCGAGGGAGGGTGTAACGCGGTTGCAACAACCTACGGCGGCCTTGGTAGTGTAGCGCGCAAGTATGCGCATCGGATTCCGTTTATCCTGAAGATTAATCATAACGAGCTACTCTCTTATCCGAACAGACACGACCAGGTCATGTTTGCGCAGGTACGGGATGCTTGGAACCAGGGCTGTACCGCTATAGGAGCAACGATCTACTTCGGCTCGCCCGAATCTACCCGTCAGATCGTAGAGGTCTCTAAGGTGTTCTCAGAGGCGCACTCACTCGGTATGGCAACCATTCTGTGGTGCTACGTTCGTAATGCAGGCTTTAAGGTTAACGGTGTTAACCACGAAGTTGCTGCGGACCTAACCGGCCAGGCTAACCATCTAGGTGCAACGATTGGGGCTGATATCGTCAAGCAGAAGCTGCCCGAAAACAACGGAGGCTTTAAGGCGCTTAATACCGGCACATCATCGTACGGCAAGCTCGATGAGCGTATGTACACTACGCTCTGTAGCGAGCATATCATCGACATGGCTCGTTACCAGGTTGCAAACTGCTATATGGGTCGCATCGGCTTGATTAACTCAGGTGGTGGTTCGGGTAGTAACGATCTGAGTGAGGCCGTTAAGACCGCCGTGATTAATAAACGCGCGGGTGGTATGGGGCTAATCTCTGGTCGTAAAGCCTTCCAGAAGCCGATGAAGGATGGTGTCGAGCTCCTAAACGCAATTCAGGATGTGTACCTCTGTAAGGATCTTACGATCGCCTAAATTCTTCTATTTCAGACAAGAGGCATATAGAGTGCGAGATCGCCACGTTGTTGTACTATCCGGTGCTGGCATAAGCGCAGAGAGCGGCCTAGGCGTCTTTCGTGGCAGTGGTGGTTTATGGGAGGGGATGCAGATATCACAGATCGCAACTCCAGAGGGTTGGCGACGTGATCCGGGGCAGGTCTTGCGCTTTTACAACAAGCGGCGTCGTTCGATACAGGCTTCTAAGCCGAACGCAGCGCACCTAGCGCTCAAGGAGCTTGAAAGCCTCTTTAAGGTTACGATTATTACGCAAAATATCGACGATCTGCACGAGCGCGCCGGAAGTAGCGAGGTTATCCACCTGCACGGCGAGATTATGAAGGCACGCAGCTCTCGCAATGAAAAGCTACTGCGCGATTGCACGACCGATATCGAGCTTGGAGATCGGTGTGAGGAGGGCTCACAGCTTCGTCCGCACGTAGTTTGGTTCGGTGAGGCGGTGCCGCTGATGGAGCGCGCCATTGAGGTCGCAAAGAGCGCCGATTTCTTTATCGTAGTTGGAACATCACTAGAGGTCTATCCGGCGGCAAGCTTGGTAGATCATGTGCCGTTTGAGTCTACGAAGTTTGTAGTCGATCCAAACCCTTCTGGATTAGCCGACGAGACCTTTCATGTTGTGCAGACGATAGCTAGTGAGGGGGTCCCACGTATTGTCAGTCAGCTGCGCGCTATGATGGCGTAGAGTCAGCATAGGTGTTCAATAACTACCCCAATAGAATAACGATGCGGCGAAGCGCTGGGAACGCCGTTCTCCAGAACGGCTAGGTATAAATGCTCAGGTGGGCGATACACTGGTCTGACCAAGTGAATAGTTACCGGCGGCCTCTAGATAAGTTTGGAGTGGCTTTGCTACCTCAGAATCTCTCCACTCCAGAGCAGTTGAAGAAAGTTCAACAACGGAAATCCTTCGACGCCTTCTTGCAATGTTGGAGTTTTGCCCCGGAAGATAACGATACCTCTTGAGAGCTTCTTTTCGTGAAGAAGGGGACGCAGGGACTTTCCGAAATCTGAGCGCCACTGGCTCGATGACTTGATCTCAAAGCCAATGACACGCTCACCTCTTTGCCAAATAAAATCTATCTCTGAGCCGCCACTTGTTCTCCAGTGGTAGATTTCGCCGCCACAGTTTAAGTAGGAAATTGCGGCTCTCAGTTCATGCAAAACGAGAGTTTCGAGTAATGCGCCGGTTTCATACTCTCGGGGAGTATCACGGATCAGTCCCTGTAGTGCTCGAGCAACGCCACAATCAAAAAGAAAGAACTTTGGCTGAGCGACCTCGCGCACCTTTGCACGAGGCTGCCAAGCTGGGACGATTGTAGCGATGAGTGTGTCGACGAGGATCTCAAAATATCTTTCGACAGTGCTCCTCGCGACACCTGCATCACGCGCGACGTTAGTGTAAGAAAGTAGCTGCCCATTCATGATAGAGGCAATTCGAAGGAAGCGGGTAAACGAAGCGATATCTTTTACGAGAGCCTCCTGGCGAATCTCTTCTTTGAGATAGGTAGCGACGTAGGCTTCCAACATCTCGGGGCCGAATTCCTTTTGGTTCACTATGCCAGGAAGTAGCCCCGTCGTGATTGCTGACTCTAGCGAATATTCAGCTCCGAGTTCGGCAAACGTGAGGGGAAAGAAGTTACGCTGAATGACGCGCCCGGCGAGTAGGTTAACATTCATGCGCCGCAGCTTACGCGCGCTCGAACCACTCAGCGCGAAACGGATATCATCACCACGTAGGGAGATGATATCCTGAATATGGTTTAAGAGAGAGGGTGCTTTCTGTACTTCGTCGATGACAACCCAAGACCCGGCTGGTAGGGCATTCACTTGAGCTCTAAATTGGACTTGGCTGGTAAGGATCGGAATAAGCTCTTCATCGAGCAGCAAATTTACCCATAAGCTTGCTGATACCTGGTTACGGAGCCATGTTGTTTTCCCTGTGGCGCGCGGACCAAAGAGAAAGAACGAGTGATTTGGAGCAGTTAGCCGCCTATTATACATAGTGGGTAAATTGTAAGCTATTATCACCGCAGTGTAAATGCAGCATTCTCCCGATTGTACCCTATGAACCGGGACCTATTGAGCGGGCCTGACTAGTTAAATAGTATAGCTTCAGCTGCGGAACTACTGAGCGAATAGTCTCCGGTGAGAGCTCTGCAAGTTCTGGAATCCTGCCGATAATGTGCACCTGCCCTAAGCGCTCGATAATACGCTCAGAGTCAGGTAGCTCTGCTCCGTTAAAAACAACGCCCATAATCGCGACACCCCTTGCACGAAGAGCTTCAATAGTAAGGAGGGTGTGATTAATACTGCCTAGATAATGGAGTGATACTACGAGCACCGGTAGGTCAAGCTTGGCGATAAGCTCCATATATGGTGGTAGGCAGCTTTGCACTTTTAGTAGTGCTGCCTTTATTCCTCAAGCACAACAGCACCAGTACTCAATAGATTCACAAAGAGTTGCTGCACCTGCCCGTCATTTAAGAGCGAAATTATGTCACCTACCGGCACGATAATTCGATCGGCCAGGATCTGAGCACACAGGGCGACCTTGCCTGAAAGCTCTCGGCGCTCGCCGTTAACGAAGAGCGAGATGGCGGTCTTACTGTTTCGCACAAATGCGAGCCTTGAACCCTCTGCGCGTACGATAAAGGCGGACTCTCGAATAACCTTGGCAACCTTTGCTTGCGTTACGGGATACGCGTTAGCTTCAAGCTTTACATCACAGTACGGCTCAGTTGTAAAACGACCGAGCCAATCAGCGATAAAACTCTCATTAGTCAGCGCCTCTTTAATTGAAGCGGAGATCTTCTTGATAGCAGATTTTGAGATCTCTCCCGGCGCCTGAGCTTTTAAATCAGGGTCCGAGAATCTAACGGTCTCATCAATCTGAGAAAGGGCGCTCGCCACTACGTTGTTAATTAGCTCGCTCGTGCTAGGCGCTCGAAATCCAACCGAGATCGTCATGCAGCCATTACCGCGTGCAATTCCGTGGTGCGGAAAACGGGGCGGCAGATAGAGTATATCACCGGGCTCAAGCACCCATTTATGAGTGGGCTTAAATTTCTTAAGGAGCCTGACCGGCAGATCGGGAATAAAATCATCCTTTAAGATCGGCTGACTCTCGATCCTCCACTCACGTTTACCTGCTGCTTGAACTAGAAATACATCGAAGTTATCAACGTGTGCCCCGACGTTTCCCTTGTCATCAGCGTAGCTCACCATGATGTCATCCATGCGCCAGAATGGGATGAACGAGAAATGGTCAAGAAATCCGTTAAGGGTTGGGACAAATCGGTCAGCGCCGTTTACCAGGATGGTCCAGTGGCTCTTCGGGAGCTTCTTAAACATTGCGGGCTTAAAGGGCCCGCGCTTAAGCTCCCACGGGTGACGCCCCCCCTTCTCCATGATTAAGCGCGATTCAACACGCTCGTCACAGCTCATGCCAGCCACCTCCTCTGGGGTGATCACGTCCGGGAAGGGATAAAGCGCGCGCTTCATCAAAAGGGGACGTTTCTGCCAGTAGCGACTTAAAAACTCACGTTGAGAGAGCTTTCCGAGAATGGGCCATTTAATATTTGGTATTTTGCTCATATGTAACCATTCAGTATAAACTAAGGATGAGCGCATACATAGCATCTACGTGTGCGGTCGTCCTTAGTTTATGCTGACTAGTTACTAGAGATGAAAGATAGAGAGTTACCAGGATACGGCGATCTTAGCCCGAAAGAGCAGGGGCCACGCATAATTGTGGTCCTTGTAGAGCCCAAGGATGCTAGAAATATCGGCGCAGTGGCGCGTGCCATGAGCAATCTGGATGTAAAGGAGCTGCGCCTAGTGGCGCCTGAGCGCTTTGACCCTGAGATGGCGCGGGGGGTCTCGTGTTGGGGTTGTGATGTAATTGATAACGCCGCGCGCTTTGATCTACTGAGAGAAGCCGTAGCCGACGCGCACGAGGTTGTAGGCTTTGCCTCTGATAGTGGACGCCACCGCACTCCGCAACGACTCTTAAGTGAGTGGACGGGCTCGCTTGTAGATGGCCCGCATCGAACGATCGCCTTAGTTTTTGGCTCCGAGGAGGTGGGGCTCCGTAGGGAGCATTTTCCACTCTGTCAGTTTCTAGTCCGCATACCGTCAGCAGCAGGGAATCGCTCATACAACTTGGCGCAAGCGGTGCTCCTAGCGCTCTATGCCCTGCGTAGCAGCAAGCAAGATGTTATTGGCCCACTTCATGACGATTGGCCAACGAGTGCACAACTTGAGAACTTTACCGATATGGTGCTTAGAGTTTCAGAGGACGTAGGGTTTCTCAATGAACACGCACCGCAACATGTGCGAGATCTTCTGATTAACGTTACCCGTCGAGGCAGGCTATCAACGCGCGAGCTAAAGATATTGACCGGATTATTTGGCCAGATTTATAAGGCGTTGCCGTAACTATTTAGCAGCTACTCGGTGCGGTGACGTGTAATAAGCTTTGCCAGCAAAAAAAATGTCATTACAGAGAGGACTAGCGGGAGTGTTTTGATAATCCACTCTCCAGGCTGCTCCCAGTGGCGAATAAATACGTGCACATATAACAAAGGGGCTAAAATGATATATATCAGCCGCCCGGATCCACGAATAAAGGGGGTCTTGCCCAAAAACATTACTGCTGCCAAGGGCGGAAAGAGCCAAACTAAGTGATGAAACCAAACAAGGGGGGAGGTAATGATCATGATTGGGATACCGCTAAGGAGCTGGAAAGCACACAGAAGATCGTGTGATAACGATTGCGGTGCGCCATTAACGGGTAGGCGCGACATGCGAAACAGTAGCACTAGATATGCGGTTATGAGAGAGAGTGAAAACACCAAAAAAAGCGTCGCCGGTGCATCAACAAAGAACGGCGCAAAGTGACGTAGTGAGTAGTCGTAGAAGGGATCCTTAACTACCTGCCCTGCGGCTATCTCGCCTACTGTACTCAGAAAGCTCTGGATCGTTGCAAGACCGTTTGGATACAGCATGAGGGGAAGATGAGCAGCCAGCGCTCCCAAGCAGCAATAAAAGAGCGCCCGCCAGCGCTTGTTTACTATAAATGGCACAATCAGGATTGCAGGGGTTGCCTTGAGGGCGATTGCAAGACCTAGAGACAGTCCTGCTAGGCGGTCTCGTCGTTTCGAGGTAAAAAATGCAGCGCCGACCAATAGGGCCAGGATAAAAGCGTTCACTTGACCCCACGCAATGCCGTAAAGTGTAGGGGGCCACAGTGCTAGGAGTAAGAATAAGACGTAGCTGTTTGCTGGTGATCGGCCTGTACCTAAGTACCCAGATAGCAACTGTGCAAGCATATATGCCGTTAAAGCGAGGGCGATTATGCTCCCGCATTGCCAGACGAATATGATTATCGGAGTTATTATCGGAGTTATTATCGTAGTGGAGATACTTACTAATGGGGCGAGGAGTGCGGCAAGGGCTGGAGGGTAGAGGTATTGCAATTCAAAATCTGTAGCGCGTAGGGGAAATGCATAGCGAACATTATAGATAGGCTCACCTCGACTGAGGCGCTCGGCACTATAGAGATAAATTTTCAGATCAATAAGATCATCTTCGGTTACATAGGTTGTTGCATAGTAGCTCAGGCAAGCGAAAACAAGCAGAGCGATGAGTTTCAGTGCAATTGAGCGCATATTCGCTTGAAGATATCAGAAATAATGAGGCCTGTAGCGGGGTTATTTCACAACTATTAACCCCGGGATAAGTAGATCTACCGACTAGGCTCTGATCACCAGGAGTGAGCGATAAACCTCAAGTAACCGTGTGCGAATGGGTGTCGCAAGGTCCGAGAGCCTGCGTTGTTCCTTAACATACTCCTCCCGTCCCTGCGGTGTTTCGATCTGGATCGGCTCAAAGCCAAGGTTACGTAGGTCGTAGGGGCTGGCCCGCATATCGATAGAACGTGCATCGGCTGCCAGCAGAAACGCATCGGCTACTAGATCACTTGGACACCACGGGGAGATCTTATGCGCAAATTTATAGAGATCCATCGTTACATGAATACAGCCACGTTGATCAAAATCAGAGGTCACTTCTCGCGTAAGGGGTGTCTTGTTAAGGGGCACAGCCTTAGGGGTAAAGAAGCGAAAGGCGTCGTAGTGCGTACAACGAAGTCCAGCGCCCTCAACAACCAGGGAGATCTCCTGCGAGCTAAGTCGCAGCGGTACCTTGCTATGTCGCGGCTGATCGCTCTTATATACCATCGCCCACTCATGCAGCCCAAAGCAGGAGTAAAGGGGTGGACGCTCCGCGATACCGCTTAGGTAGCGAATCCCCCAATCTATAAAACGGTGCCTGTGGCTTGGAAATGAGCTTGATGGAATTGTCCAGCCCGTTTCCGTTGCTAGCGCATCATTGGGCCAATCAAGCTCCGAACTGGAGCATCCTTCAAGGATAACATCAGCCCCAGGGCTCCAACGCTCAAGGTGCGCTGGACGAAATGAATAGTACTCAAAAAGAAAGTCGTAGACTGGGTGCGAGATTGCTCGCCCAGCACGTGCCGTTCTTGCCGTGGTCCACTCCCTTACCCTTGCAAGGTGTGCAGCTTTTTGGGCGCGCCACGTAGCAGGTGCAAGGCCCACTAAATGCTTATCTGAATCCGAGCGCATATCTCACGCGGTGTAATGTAGCGTTAGCTATAGTGCGCGCCTTTTCAGCCCCCATACGCAGGGTCGCTTTGAGAGCCTCTTCATCACGCCGTAGCTCCATATACCTGGCGCGCGTCTCGCGCAGATGCTCATTAATCACGACAAAAAGCTCCTCCTTAGCGTGCCCCCACCCCAGCCCACCGTTTTGAAGACGTGAGCTTAAATCTTCATATTGCTGTCCTGTACCAAAAAGAGCGTAGAGATCACCGACTAGGGTCCCCTTAAGGATCTTAGGCTCCTCAAGGGGCGTGGAATCAGTTTTAATCGACATGACCTTCTTGCGCAGCACGGGCTCCTCGCAGAAGAGCGGGATCTCGTTGTTGTATGACTTCGACATCTTCCTACCATCGAGGCCAGGGATGATCATGACCTGCTCGTTAATTATCGGCTGTGGTAGCTTTAGGAGATCCCCGTAGATGGCATTCAGGGAGCCCGCCATATCACGCGCCATCTCGACATGTTGCTTTTGATCTTTGCCGACCGGTACAAGATCCGGTTCGTATAGCAAGATATCGGCCGCCATCAACACCGGATAGGCAAAGACTCCGTGGCTGACCTCGTTCCCTTGCGCCGCGGCATCTTTGTAGGCGTGCGCTTTCTCAAGTAGCCCGAGCCCGGTCACGCAACTTAGGTACCACATTAGCTCCGTTACGGTTGTAACGTCCGACTGTCTAAAGAGGATATGCTTTTCAACATCGAGTCCTAAGGCTAACCAAGTTGCGACCTGATCGAGGGTCTGAGAGGCAAGCGCCGCAGGATCACGATTGCTTGTGAGCGAGTGCATATCGGCAATAAAGTATAAGCAGTCGTAAGTTTTGCTTAACTCAAGCGCCGGGCGCAGCGCTCCTAGATAATTTCCAAGGTGCAGGTTACCCGTTGCTCGCAAGCCCGTCAGGGCCCGTTTCTTTGAGGTCGTCATGTTGTTCTGATCTCCCGATGATATTGAAACTACTATCTCGTTGTAGTGGCGTAAATCCGGCCTGTTGAATATGCAACTCTAGCTCCTGTGGGCTCATGCTCCATTTTTGTGCTGTGGGCGCCCCGGCCTTAGATACCACGTTCTCCTCCATCATGGTGCTGCCAATATCATCGCAACCAGCGTGTAGCCCTATCTCTGCAACGTGAGGTCCACAGGTTGGCCAACTCGATTGGTGGTGCTTAATATTATCGAGAAAAATACGGCTCCACGCTACATTTTTCAGGTACTCAACGGCGCCTGCGCCGTATTTGGCAACGTGACGGCTCCGTCCGAGCGAGGTGCGTTCGTTAAACTGATGGGTCCAGGAGATAAAGAGGTTAAAGCCAGGTTGGCCTTGCGTTAACGATTGATCTTGCAGGGCGCGGAGTTGCTCAAGGTGATTGATGCGGTGTTCAATCGTTTCTCCAAAACCTATCACCATCGTTGCGGTCGTTACTAGACCTAGCGACTGTGCTGCCTGCATAACCTCTATCCACCGCTCAGTAGAGATCTTCTTTGGGCTAATCTTGCGGCGCACCTCGTCATCTAGGATCTCAGCTCCGCCTCCCGGCAAGCCGTGTAGCCCGCGTGCTTTAAGCTCTTGCAGCACTTCGAGCGCATCCTTGCCGGAGATAAGGGTCATCTGATGGATCTCAGATGGGGAGAAGGCGTTAAGATCTATCTTAAAATTAGTGTGTAGCCACTCGATTAATTCAAGATAAAAGGAGTAGGGGAGCTCGTCGTTGTGTCCACCCTGTAGCAATAACCTCGTTGCGCCAAGCTTAAGAGCCTCTGTAACTTTGCTAGTTAATGTTTCACGCGAGAGAACGTAGGCTTCAGGGTCGCGTGGATCGTGGCGGTAGAAGGCGCAGAAAGAGCAGTCAGTGTTACAGACATTCGTGTAGTTAATATTTCTGTCGATCAGGTAGGTGACGTGCGGTGCTGGATTGTGACGGAAACGAACCGTCTGTGCGAGCGTTGCCAGTTCCGTAAACTCAAAAAGGTTCCAGAGCTCAAGCGCTTCTACGCGATCCAGACGCTCGCCATCGGTTACCTTATTTGTTAGCTCTGCTTTTCTTTTCACGGTTTTCATTAGTGACGTATTATGTGGCAAAAGCTACAGCACCATGGGACAATATAGCAATAACGAGCAATGATTCAATGAGTGATGATTCAATGAGCGATAATGAGCTGTTTTTAGGGGTAGATCAGGGCTCCAGCTCAACCAAGGGGCTCCTGGTTGATGCTACCGGGAACGCCGTGCAGGAGTTCGCTGCAGCGGTACCGGCGCGTATTGATAATAACCCCTGCGTTGAGCAGGACCCAGAGGGGTTACTTACCTCCGTTACAGAGGTGTTCAACAGAGCCGTCGCTTGGAGCAATGAGCAGGGGGTCAAGATTAGGGCCGCCGGACTAGCTGTACAACGCTCAGGGGTCTTGGCCTGGAACTCTATTGACGGCAGGCCCCGTCACCCCGTAATAACCTGGGCCGATACCCGGACGGGGCCGATTATTCAGAATTTTGGCCGAGGGGTTGAGCGCATCTCACTTAAAACCGGGCTTCCGACCATCCCTAACTTCGCTGCTGGCAAGATTCATCTTTTACAGAGACAGTTTCTTGAGCCCTCGATCTACGTTGCGACCCTTGATGCCTTTCTGCTGCACCGTATGAGTGGCAAAAAGGTCTTCGTAACTGAGGATACGATGGCGGCCAGAACGATGCTCTATGCACTTACAGAGCGGGGCTGGAGCAACGATCTGTGCCGAGATTTTGAGGTTGACCCCCATAGGTTGCCTAGAATTAATCCCTCGCTGGCGCCCCATACGCACTATGCTGGAGTGCCGATAGTTGCGCTACTAGGGGACCAACAGGCAGCACTGATCGGGCGTAGTGGAATAAAGCGGCGACCCCTTCTGAACCTTGGTACCATTGCGGCGCTGACCCTCGATACTGGATGCAACGTAGTTCAGAAAACTGGTATGATGACGAGTGTTTTACTCTCGCGCCTTATTCCGAATAGTTATGCGCGCGAGATGAAGTTTCTGATTGAGACGACCTCGCCGGTGACCGGTACGGTTCTGCTGGAGCCGTTACGGCGTGAGTGGTGTAAGAGCTCGAAGGAATTAAACGCCATGTGCGAGCGTGCAGAACAGGAGCACTTGCAGGGACGTGCGACCGCATATTTTGTAAATCATAGGCACTCCCTTCCAAGATGGGAGCACGGAGTTCCTAACGTAATGGTGAGTAAGCCAGACGCTACAACGGCCGACCGCGCGCGTGCTATCGTTGAGAACGTTGGGAATCTGGTTGTTCGGATGCTAGAGGAGTTCTCGGACAAGGGGCTGCTTGGAGAGGTGCTTCCGAACGAGATCGATGTGGCGGGTGGGGGCTCAGAGCTAGGTTATCTTCTGCAGTATATCTCGGATGTTTCTGGGCATATTTTGCACCGTCTTGCGACCCATGAGGCGGGCTCTAGGGGGGCAGCCCTGTGTGCCTGGATGTCAGTAAACAACGAATTCGAGGCACATCAGTTTAACCAGCAGGAGCCCAGCAGGAGCTATCGCTGCGAGCGTCCAGAGCGGCGTAAGCGTTATTTGATGTGGCAGCGCTTGGAGCAGGACACCCTTAACGGCGCTTTGCCTGCACATGCTGAGGTTGAGCCAATATAGGGCCCTACTGCGTTGCTAAGGAGCCGCAGGAGGCCTTGATATCTGCCCCTCCGGAGTAGCGCCGTGCTACGGGTTGCTTTAGATGAAAAGAGAGCGCATCACGAAAGGCCTTAAGCTCCTCAGGTGAGGGGGGTTGATAGCGCCCCGAGTGATCCGTTACGTCGATCAGATCAAGTCTAATCGGGGTGTCTTCAACAAGTAGCGCTAGTTCCCGAGCGTCATCTTCGCTCACGTTCTCACCCTTGATACAAACGTATGAGAGGTTAACTCGGACCTTGCGCGCCAGGGCGTGGCGACGTGCCGCAGCCATAAGAACGTGCACCGGTGTTCGTGCAGCAACCGGTACGAGGCGTGCCCGTTTCTCATCCGTTGCCGCACCGAGGCTGATAGAGAGCCGAAAGGGGAGCTTTAGATCGGTAAAGCGCTCTATCTCTTGGACTAGTCCTACGGTGCTGATGGTAATGGCCTTGCCAGAGATAGCGTGTTCAACGGGAAAGCAGAGCCACTGTGCGGCAGTAATCACCTGTGTAAAGTTAAGAAATGGCTCCCCCATCCCCATAAACACAGCTCCTGTAACGCGGCGCCCCTGCGATAGTACGAGCTTACGGGCCTGAATATATTGGTCGAGGATCTCCCAGGAGTGAAGGTTACGGCGCTTAGTCATGCGCGCAGTGGCGCAGAAGGTACACCCCATTACGCAGCCGACCTGCGAGGAGAGGCAGATGCTAACGGAGCCCTCCTTCTTAAGGGGGATCAAAACGGTTTCGATCCCCATGCCATCAGGTGTTGTGAAGAGTAGCTTCTCAAATCCATCTACCTCCGAACGTTGGTGCGTTGTGAGAGAGAGTGCGGGGAGATCCGATAGGTGCTGTGCAAATCTTTTTGCGATATGGCTCTTAGCCATAACGGTTGAGGCGATATATTCACCCCGCCCAATGACGGCCCCGGCCCACCTTCTGGTAACCTCCTGGGAGATGCCTAGATCGCTGGCTCTACTAAAGAGCTGCTGTGGAGGGAGCGAGCGCGGGTCGATTGTGGCTGCAGCGCAGATGTGGCTAGATATCTCTGGTTTCATGCTAACTATACACGTAATTATTCACCATGTTTTACCGTTATGTAAAGGATAACCTATGACAACTCAAGTTGTGACTCACCAGATCGTTGCTAGTTACGCCGATACAACTTCGCATGGGTCTATTACGGTGCTGCACTTTAGCGAGCGGGCGCGTCTTATGCGCTCGCTTAAGGCGAGCGGGGCGTGTCTCTTGGTGGCCTGTGTATGCCTCTGTATTCCGGGAGCACATTTCGTACTCGTACCCCTGACGCTCTTAATCTCTCCATTTATTATCCTAAGGATTCATAGGGAGAAAACAAGGATCTCACACGCTGAGATCTCCTGCGCAAAGTGCAGGGAGCCACTCGTGGTTCTAGCCACGCAGGAGCTGTATCCCCTTTTTGAGAACTGCGGAGCGTGTCACCGCGAGATTAAGATTCAAGCTGGATAGAGCATTTGCCTACGTAAGCTTCCCTGCTGCCGCATATACACGCGCGGGGGGAACACGGAGGTTCCACACCAGGCCGAACCAGGAGAGCACCGTTAGGATGTAGTGCGAGATATCGATCTCCCACCAGTAAAAGCCCTGACGCTCTGAGCCTGGATAATAATGGTGGTTATTGTGCCAGCCCTCGCCCAAGGTGATTAAGGCCAGAAAGAGGTTGTTCTTGCTGCTATCAGTTGATGGAAAGCGACGCTTGCCGATCAGATGTGTGAAGGAGTTAATACAGAAGGTGCCGTGATAGAGCAGGACGGTGCTGATAAAGAAGCCCCATACTAACATCTGCATAGCGGAGGTACCGAGTGCTGGATAAGCAACCTGTAGCCAGCCGCCGAAAAAGAACATTCCTACAGCGAGTAGTATCGGCGGAACAAGGTTGTACTTTTCAAGTAAGCATAGCTCTGGGTACTTAGTAAGATCTTTGACCAGCTCAGGACGGGAGTCCACAAATTGAGAGCTGAGTACCCACCCAACGTGGGCAAAATAGATACCGTGAACAATAGGTGAATGGATATCCTCTGGGGTATCTGAGTGCTTGTGGTGATGGCGGTGGTGCGAAGCCCACCAGATTGGCCCCTTCTGTGCTGCGGTTGTACCGAGCACGGCGAGCAGAAACTGAAAAACGCGACTTGTCTCATACGAGCGGTGAGAGAAGTAGCGGTGGTAGACGCCGGTGATGGCGAACATACGAATTACATAGAAAGCGAGACATACGACCACAGCTACCCAGCTAATCCCTACCCAGATGGCTACTAGACAGGCCAGGTGGACAGCCCAAAAAACACCCTGTTTAAAGATATTTATGAAGCTAAACCGTTCGTTTGGTAGTGCGTCGCCGTGATACATAAAGAGCCACTTCTTAGTTATACTTTAGAGTTCAATGGTGACACGAACCGGATCCTTGAACAAGGAGCGCGCCGTAAATTATTTGGCATACCTAACATGCTTAGTTTATTGACAGTAATTGAACGAATTGATCGAGTATCGCTGCCTAATTTGATGGAGATAGGCACTAAAATTAAACAGCGGCAGTAAGTAGTGAGCATATTCCAGAAATATTCGCATACGGTAATGACACTCAAAAGCCCCTAAGGGGCGGATTTGCTTCGCAAATCAGGGGAAAAAATATTAACTGGGCACAAAATCTGTCGTGCCCGGTCAGGGGACGACCAATCGAATTACCTATGAAACTTCGCCGTAATCTCAATAGCTTGAATCGCGACATTAAACTACGGTGACCAGTTACGAAATTATCTTCGTCGATGATGGCAGCCCCGATCAAACTAGCGCGGTACTCCGCGCTCTTAATCTCAAACATGTACAAGTGCTAACACTCGCCCAGAACCAGGGGGAATTTGGAGCTATTATCGCAGGCATGCTTGAGATCAAACGGGTGCCGGTGCGACTTAGACGCAGCGCTCCATCGAGTGTGCGTGTGATGAATCACGGCCTGCGTATGTTGCGGCGTATCTCTCGGTTGCGCCGTTCGTGGAGGAGGGGATTTTATAATTCGGAGCAGATGCTGCGAATTGCGGATCAACGCTACTGGTCCTAACTGGCATATTCTGAGCTGCTATGCAGCACCTGCTACATCAAGCCGCCGAGCACGCATCCACAAGCTCTCGATGTCATAGAACTCGCGTACCGGCTCGTAAAAGATGTGAACTATGACATCGCCGCAATCTACAAGCACCCATTGCCCATCCTGATACCCCTCTACCGACAACGGCTTTGCGCCAAGGATAGAGAGCTCTTGGATTACGCGGTTCGTGATACCCTGTACCTGTCGGTCGGAGCGCCCAGTTACTACGATGAAATAATCAGCGAAGTCGGAAATGGAATGCACGTCTAGAACATGCACGTCCTTTCCCCTCACATCCTCACAAGCTGCCACAACACGTTTTACTACCTTTAACGAGTCTGAATCATTCTTTAACGCCAGCGCGAGGTTATTCTTCATAGGATATTGGTTCCTCCATAAAGTTGGTTAATAGATTGATAGATTGAAAGGTGATGCGGGCAGGCAGAAGATGGGGCGTTCGGAGAGAGAAGCACACAGAAGGGAGCGAACGCTAGGGGATAAGAGCCATGTACGGGACGGAGTGGGATCGTGGGACCTCCTTAAAAACTCTACCTTACAACTCTATTATACCAGGTTAGCACAGCAATTACCAAGGGTAATTTACATGCCTAACCCTACACAGTTCCTCGAATAATTGAGTATTTTTAGAGGAACTTATCCAATGATTAGGTGCTGGTATATTGTAGCCATTAAGGGCTAATCAGGGATGGGACGGCATAGAGACGCTCTATATTCTGATAAGTTTAAGGTGCGTGCAGATTTCCTCTGGCCTAACTTAACCGGAATCGGTGATGGTACACTGTCACTCTAGTTTTTGTGTGTTTTAGTCATGAGTAAATTCATCGTAGCTCTCTTCCTTATACTTGCAACCGCATTGACGGCGCTAGGCTTTTACCTGGCGGCTCTCGATGATGGCGCAAACCAGTTAGCTCTCGTTGCGCTGCAACCAGTGGCAGGCCGCTTGATTAAGCTTGGTAATATCTTATTTCGTTTCCGCGGCGAGAACATGTTGGCGCTGCTGCCTGTGATCATAGTAGCGCTCGTTGTTTCAGGTGTGCGCTTTAAAAAGCCCCGCCATAACTTCTTTGCGCTGGGACTGATCCTAGCATTTACGGCTCAGTGGGCACTAATCAATCAACACCTGATTTTTGCCCTTAGCCAGGGAGCGAGGGAAGGTGATGCTATTAGCTCAGCAACCCGGATGGTTATTGGATGCTCTATGGTTGGTTACGCCCTAGCGCTACTCTGTTTTTACGCAGCTTTTCGCAAGGAGCAACCGCTTGAGTCTTTGGCACAGAGGGGCGTAAGCGATAGCTCCTTTACGCTACGAGATGGCTCGGTTCTGCTCGGTATATTCCTTGTCGCGTTGTTCTTTCGTCTCTACGCCATAAATCATATCTTTAACTCCTTTGAGGGGGAGGTCGCCAGCTATTCAGCAGGGGCAACATCGCTTGAAGGGATGTTTTTGGCTAATAAAGGGGTTTCCGGTCCATGGTCACCACTAGGCTTACTCTATTATCTACCGATCTATCTAACTACCAAGCTCTTCGGCACTACCCTTCTTGCGTTACGGATGTCCTCTGCCCTGGTTGGAGTCTTTACTATTCCATTTATGTATCTGCTGGCTCGACGCATAGGGGGCAAGCAGGCCGGCGTTATAGCAGCAATGTTACTTGCGTTAAACGCACTTCACATCGGCTGGGGGCGCACAGATATCTATCCACATGGGGTTACTACCTGGCCAGCTTTGCTGTTGTGCTGGCTTCTTATAAGAGCCGCAGATACCCGTAAGGTGATTGATGCTGTCTGGGTTGCACTCGTTATGGGGCTGACCTGGCATCAATACCCATCTGGGCAGAGCTCTGTAGCGATCCCCGTATTCGCTATCGGGATCTACTGGCTCGTCAACAGGTTTAAATCTCCTTTGCGCGGGACGCAGCTCGCCTGGGTCGGGGTCGGGGTATTGCTTTGGCTGATCGGATTACCGCTTAGTTACTACTACGCAGATAAGACAATTATCTTCATGAACCCATTTAATCTTACCGGCCCACGCGCGCTATGGGGAGAGGTCGAGGGAGGTCTCTCAATGCTCCAGATCGTGTTGATGGTTATTAATAAAGCCTCTCAACAGTTTTATGATGTCCTGCAGGGGATATTCTATAAGGTGCCGTACCTCTTTCATCAGGACTTTATCCCCTTTATTCCTGATTTTCATATGCGCACCGTTGCCTGGATGATAGTGCCGTTTGTGTGTGCGGGGCTATTTATGGTGCTGCGCTCGATTCGGCGCTTCGAGTCGGCCGTAATCATAGCGTGGCTTATGGCAGCAATTCTG